>NZ_JAYMZS010000108.1:0-29899 GCF_035828755.1 Amycolatopsis sp. H20-H5
ATGCCGGGCACCGTGCGGCCCGCTCGCCGGCCGCGGGCCGCACGGTGCCCGGCATGGTGTCCAACGTCGTCGGCGTCCGGCTGTCCGTGCGCCCGGAGATGACCGCCGCCGAGCTGGTTCGCCAGGCGCACCAAGGGATGCGCGAGGTGTCCCGCCGTCAGCGGTACCGCTACGAGGACCTGCGCCGCGACCTCAAACTGCTCGGCTCGGACGGGCGGCTGCTGGGCCCCCGGGTCAACCTCAGCGTGTTCGCGCAGAGCCTGAGCTTCGGCGAGCACCCCGCGACGCTGGTGCCGATGGTGCACGGGCACGACGACGACCTGTCGCTGGTGGTGTTCGCCGGGCAGGACGGCGGTTTCCAGCTCGACCTCAGCGCGAACCCCGACGTGTACTCCCCGGCGGCGGCCGAACAGCACCACCGGCTGGTGATCCGCCTGCTCGGCGCGATCGCGAACCACCCGGACGAGCCGCTCGGCCGCCTGGAGCTCGTCGAGCCGGACACGTTTGAGCGGCTGGTCGGCGACTGGGGCGGCGTGGCGTCGGACTTCGAGCCGGTCGCGAAGGCCACCCTGCCCGAGCGGTTCGCCGAGGCGGCGGCCGCGCACCCGGACAACACGGCGGTCGTCTGCCCGGTCGGCGCGGCCACCCGCGCGCTGACCTACCGGGAGCTGGACGCGCGGTCGAACCAGCTGGCGCGCCTGCTCATCGACCGTGGTGTCCGGCGCGGTCAGCTCGTCGCGCTCGCGGTGCCCCGCTCCGTCGACACGATCGTCTCGCTGCTGGCGACGCTGAAGGCGGGCGCGGCGTACCTGCCGATCGACCCCGAGTCCCCGGCCGAGCGCCTGGCCTTCATCCTCGGCGACGCCACGCCCGCGGCGCTGATCACCGCGCAGCGCGACGCGTTCGGCACGCTGTCCGTCGAGACCCCCGAGATCGCACTGGACGCGCCGGAAACCGAGGCCGAGCTCGCGGCCCTGCCCGACACCGCGATCACCGACGCCGAGCGCGGCGGGCCGGTGCTCCCGGACCAGGCCGCCTACGTCATCTACACCTCCGGCTCGACCGGCAAGCCCAAGGGCGTGATCGTCGCCCACCAGAACGTGATCCGGCTCTACGGCTCGACCGAGCGGTGGACCGGCTTCGGTCCCGACGACGTCTGGTCGCTGTTCCACTCCTACGCGTTCGACTTCTCCGTCTGGGAGATCTGGGGCGCGCTGCTGCACGGCGGCAAGCTCGTCGTGGCGCCGTTCGAGGTGAGCCGGTCGCCGGAGGAGTTCCTGCGGCTGCTGGTGACCGAGCGGGTCACCGTGCTCAACCAGACGCCGTCGGCGTTCTACCAGCTGATCCAGGCCGACCGGGACAACCAGGAGCTGGCCGCGGACCTGGCGCTGCGGATGGTGGTCTTCGGCGGTGAGGCGCTCGAATTCGGCAGGCTCACCGAGTGGTACGAGCGGCACCGCGAGGACGCGCCGCTGCTGGTCAACATGTACGGCATCACCGAGACCACGGTGCACACCACGGAGAACGCACTCGCCGCCGCCGACGCGGCCGCCGGTACCGGCAGCATGATCGGCCTCGGCCTCGACGACCTTCGGGTCTACGTCCTGGACACCGCGCTGCGGCCCTCCCCGCCCGGCGTGCTCGGCGAGCTGTACGTCGGCGGGCCCGGTGTCGCGGACGGCTACCTCAACCGCCCCGGCCTCAGCGCGTCGCGGTTCGTGGCCGATCCGTTCGGGCCTTCGGGGGCACGGATGTACCGCTCCGGCGACCTTGCCCGCTGGGCGATCGACGGCTCCGCGGACCTGGAGTACCTTGGCCGCGCCGACCAGCAGGTGAAGATCCGCGGGTTCCGCGTCGAGCTCGGCGAGATCGAGGCCGCGGTGCTGGCGCACCCGGACGTGCGGCAGGCGGCCGTGGTCGTCCGCGAGGACGAGCCCGGCGACAAGCGCGTCGTCGCCTACCTGGTCGGCACGCCGGGCGCGGAGCCGCTGGAAGCGTTGGAGCTGCGCAAGCACGCCGGCGCCACGCTGCCCGACCACATGGTGCCGTCCCGTTTCGTCCAGCTTGACCGGCTTCCCTTGACCACCAACGGAAAGCTCGACGTCCGCGCCTTGCCTGCGCCGGACCTCGCCACCGCCGGAGCCGCCGGACGGGCGCCCCGCACGCCGGAGGAGGAGATCGTCTGCGGCCTGTTCGCCGAGTTCCTCGGCGTCCCGTCCGCCGGGATGGACGACAACTTCTTCGACCTCGGCGGCCATTCGCTGCTGGCGACTAAGCTCGTCAGCCGGATCCGGGCGGCCTTCGGGGTGGAGCTGACCATCCGCACGGTGTTCGAGGCCCCGACCCCCGCCGGGCTGCTGCACCGGCTGGCCGACAGCGGCGCGGTGCCGACGGCGCGGCGTGCGCTCGAGCCGATGCCCAAACCCGACGAGATCCCGCTGTCGTTCGCGCAGCTGCGGCTCTGGTTCGTCGACAAGATCGACGGCGGCGCCGGCACCTACAACATCCCGATCGTGCTGCGGCTCAACGGATCGCTCGACCGCGAGGCGCTGCAGGCCGCGATCGGCGACGTGGTGGGCAGGCACGAAAGCCTGCGCACCGTCTTCCCCGACACCGGCGGCAGGCCGCGCCAGCTGGTGCTGCCCGCCGACGTGGCGACGCCCGCGATGGGCGTCAGCGAGGTCGGCGCGGGCGAGCTGGACACGCTCATGGCCGAGCGGGCGAGCATCGGTTTCGACCTGTCCCGCGAGGCGCCGATCCGCGCGCACCTGTTCGCGGTGGCCGAGGACGAGCACGCCTTGCTGATGCCGCTGCACCACATCGCGGGTGACGGCTGGTCGCTCGTTCCGCTGGTGCGCGACCTGCAGACCGCCTACGCCGCGCGCTGCCGGGGCAACGCGCCGGCGTTCACCCCGCTTCCGGTGCAGTACACGGACTACACGTTGTGGCAGCGCGAAATCCTCGGCGACGAGGACGACCCGGGCTCGGCGATCACCGCGCAGCTGGCCCACTGGACCCGCTACCTGTCCGGGCTGCCGGACGAGGTCACCCTGCCGCCGGACCGGCCGCGCCCGGCCGTCGCCTCCTACCGCGGTGAGACAGCTCGGTTCGACCTGCCCGCCGCGGTGCACCAGCGGCTGATCCGGTGCGCGCGGGACTACGACGTCAGCATGTTCATGGTCGTGCAGACCGCGCTCGCGGCGTTGCTCGGCAAGCTCGGCGCCGGTGCGGACATCCCGCTCGGCATCTCGATCGCGGGCCGCACCGACGAGGCGCTCGACGACCTGGTCGGCTTCCTGGTCAACACGCTGGTGCTGCGGACCGACCTGTCCGGCGACCCGAGTTTCGCCGACCTGCTCGGCACCGCCCGTGCGGACGGGCTCGCCGCGTTCGCCAACCAGGACCTCCCGTTCGAGCGGCTGGTCGAGGTGCTCAACCCGGAGCGCTCGGCGGCCAGGCACCCGCTGATCCAGGTCGGGCTCGGCTTCCAGAACAACGAGACGCCGGTGCTGGACCTGCCGGGGCTGCGCGCCACGATCGAGCCCGCGATCACCCACACCGCCAAGCTGGACCTGCTGTTCGACTTCCGCGAGGTCTACGGCGACGGCGGTACGCCGCAGGGCGTGGTGTGCGGCGTCGAGTACGCGACCGACCTCTACGACGCGGCGACGATCGAGCTGCTCATCACCCGGCTGACCCGGCTGCTGACCCGGGCGATCGAGGAGCCGGTGCGGCGGCTGAGCGAGCTGGACCTGCTCGACGCCGGTGAGCGCGAGCTGATCCTGCACCGCTGGAACGACACCGCCCGCGACGTCCGGATCGAGACCCTGCCCGCGCTGTTCGCCGCGCAGGCCGCCCGCACCCCGGCGTCCACCGCGGTGGTCGCCGGTGCGGACGAGCTGACCTACGCGGAGCTGGACAGCCGGGTCAACCGGCTGGCCCGGCGGCTGGTCGCGCTCGGCCTCGGCGCGGAGGACCGCGTGCTGCTGGTCATGCCCCGCTCGCTGGATCTCGTCGTGGCACAGCTGGCCGTGGTGACGGCAGGTGCCGCGTTCGTGCCGGTCGACCCGGGTTACCCCCGCGAGCGCGTCACGTTCATGGCCGCGGACTCCGCACCGGTGCTGCTGCTCACTCTCGCTTCGGTGACCGGGCTGGTCGACGAGGTGCTGCCCGACGTGCCCCGGCTGGTCCTCGACGCGCCGGAAACCACCGCCGCGCTCGGCGCGCTGCCGGACGCCCCACTGTCCGATGTGGACCGATCAGGGCCCGCGTCGGTCGCCCACCCCGCGTACGTGATCTACACCTCCGGCTCGACCGGGCGGCCCAAGGGCGTCGTCGTGACGCACCGGGGCATCGGCAACCTCGCCGCGGCCCAGATCGAGCGGTTCGCCGTCGAGCCGGGCAGCCGGGTCGTGCAGTACGCCGCGCCCAGCTTCGACGCCGCGGTGTCGGAGGTGGTCATGGCGCTGCTGCGCGGCGCCACCCTGGTGCTGCCGGTGGGCGGCGGGCTGCTGCTCGGCCCCGACCTGGCGCGGTTCCTGACCGAGCACCGGATCACCCACGCGACGATCCCCCCGGTCGCGCTGACCGGGCTCGACCCTGCCGCCGTGCCCGCGGACCTGGTGCTGACGGTCGCGGCGAGGCCTGCTCGGCCGAGCTGGCCGGGGTGTGGTCGGCGGGCAGGCGGATGGTGAACGCCTACGGCCCCACCGAGACCACGGTGTGCGCCACGATGAGCCTGCCGCTGTCCGGCGCCGCGGTCCCGCCGATCGGCATGCCGATCGCGAACGCGCGGGTCTACGTCCTCGACAGCACGCTCTGCCCGGTCCCGCCCGGGATCGTCGGTGAGCTGTACGTGGCCGGGGTCAACCTCGCCCGCGGCTATCTCGGCAGGCCGGGGCTCACCTCGGAGCGGTTCGTCGCCGCGCCGTTCGGCCACCCCGGCGAGCGGATGTACCGGACCGGCGACCTCGCGCGCTGGGGCGCCGAAGGGCAGCTCGACTTCGCCGGGCGGGTCGACGACCAGGTCAAGCTGCGCGGCTTCCGCGTCGAGCTCGGCGAGGTCACCAGTGCGCTGACCGACCACGCGCACGTCGCGTCGGCGGCGGTCGTGGTCCGCGAGGACCGGCCGGGCGAGCGCAGGCTCGTCGGTTACGTGGTGCCCGCCGAGGGCGCCGAGCAGGCCCGCGATGTCGAGCTGGAAAGCGACCAGGTCGACAAGTGGCAGGTCATCAACGACGAGGTGTACGGCGCGCCGTCGCCCGACGACGAGCCGCCGCTCGGGGAGAACTTCGCGGGCTGGCACAGCAGTTACGACGGCTCCGTGCTGCCCGAGGCTGACATGCGGGCATGGCGGCAGGAGACCGTCGACCGGATCCTGGGGCTCCGGCCGCGCCGGGTGCTGGAGATCGGCGTCGGCGCGGGTCTGCTGATGGCCCCGATCGCGCCGCGGGTGGAGAGCTACCTCGGCACCGACCTCTCCGGCGAGGTGATCGAGAAGCTGCGCCGCCAGACCGCCGACGACCCGGTCCTGGCAGGGAAGACGTGGTTCTCCGCGCGTCCCGCGCACGACATCAGCGGGATGCCCAACCGCACGTTCGACACCGTCGTGATCAACTCGGTCGCGCAGTACTTCCCGAGCGTCGACTACTTGATCGACGTGCTGCGCAAGGCTTTCGGCATGCTCGGCGCCACCGGGTCGGTGTTCCTCGGCGACCTGCGCGACCTGCGGCTGCTGCGCTGCATGCGGACCGCGATCCACCGCCTCGCCAATCCCGGCGACAGCCCCGAAGCGGTCCGCGACGCGGTGGACAAGGCCGTCGAGCGGGAGACCGAGCTCCTGATCGACCCCGGTCTGTTCGAGACGCTCGGCGATCAGCTGTTCGGGTTCGCGGGCGCCGACATCCGCGTCAAGAGCGGCGACTACGGCAACGAACTCAGCCGCTACCGCTACGACGTCGTGCTGCACAAGCAGCCGCTCGCGCCGGTTTCGGTGGCCGAGGTGCCCGCGGTGGCGTGGGCGGAAGTCGGCGACCTGGCGGGGCTGACCGCGCGGCTGCGCGCCGGGGTTTCCGATGGCCTGCGGGTGAACGGGATTCCCAACGGCAGGCTCACGGAGGACCTCGCCGGATCGTCCGATGTGGACGACCGAGTGGACGTTGCGGCGCTGCACCGGGCCGGTGAAGGCCTCGGCCTGCGGGCGCTGGTGACCTGGACCGCTGATGTCGAGGACGGCAGGCTCGACGCCGTCTTCGTCACGGAGTCCGCCGCCGACGAACCGGTGCCCGCCTATCGCGGGTTGTACCTGCCCGGCGTGGCGCCCGCGCGGTACGCCAACGACCCGCTCGCGGCCCGCCGCAGCGGTGCGCTGGTCGCCGAGCTGCTGGCGGCGCTGGCCGAGCGGCTGCCGGACTACATGGTGCCCGCCGCGCTGGTGCTGCTCGGCGAACTGCCGGTCACCCTCAACGGCAAGCTCGACCACCGGGCGCTGCCCGCGCCGGACTTCGCGTCGGAGGGCTCGGACCGCCCGCCAGCCACCCCGCGGGAGGAGATCGTCGCCCGGCTGTTCGCCGAGGTGCTGGGCCTGCCCAAGGTCGGCGTCGACGACGACTTCTTCCGACAGGGCGGCGACAGCATCATCTCCATCCAGCTCGTCAGCCGGGCACGGGCGGAGGGGCTGGTGTTCGCCGCGCAGGACGTGTTCGCGCACCGGACCGTCCGCGCGATCGCCGCCGCCGCCGAGCCGGTGGGCACCGACGCCGCACAACCCGCCGGCGAGACCGGCGACGACTTCTGGGACATGGAACTGGTTTCGCAGGACGAACTCGACCGGTTCGAATCGGATTGGAGCGTTTCGGAATGACCACAAAGGACACCTCGCTGGGCGTCGTGCTGCCGCTGACGCCGTTGCAGGAGGGCCTGCTGTTCCACTCGCAGTACGACGATCACGGCCCCGACGTCTACGTCATGCAGCTCGGCATGGACATCGACGGCCCGCTCGACCCGGCGATGCTGCGCGACGCGGCGTACGCGCTGCTGGACCGGCACGCCAACCTGCGGGCCGGGTTCCGGCACGAGGGCGTGCGCCCGCTGCAGTTCGTCCCGCCGTCGATCGAGCTGCCCTGGCACGAGCTCGACCTGACCGACCTGCCAGCCGAGGAACTGGACGAGGCGCTGCGCGAGCTCACCGAGGCGGACCGGGCCACCCGGTTCGACCTGCGCAGGCCGCCGTTGCTGCGGTTCACCGTCGTGCGCACCGGCCCGGAGCGGCACCGGCTGCTGGTGACCAACCACCACATCCTGTTCGACGGCTGGTCGGCGCCGATCCTGGTCCGCGAGCTGTTCGAGCTCTACGCCGCGGGCGGCGACATCTCCGGGATGCCCAGGGTGACGCCGTACCGCTACCACCTGGCGTGGCTGGCCAAACAGGACCACGAGGCCGCGACCACGGCCTGGCGCACCGCGCTGGACGGGCTCGACGGCCCGACGATGCTGGCGCACGCGCCCGACGACCGGTCCGCGGCCGTGCTCCCGGCGAAGGTGAGCGCCAGGCTGTCCCCGGAGACCACCGCGCGGCTGACCGAACGGGTCCGCGAGCACGGGCTCACCCTCAACACCGTCGTGCAGGCCGCCTGGGGGCTGCTGCTGGGCAGGCTCACCGACCGCGCGGACGTCACGTTCGGCATGACGCTGGCCGGGCGCCCGCCGGAGATCCCCGGCGTGCACACCATGGTCGGGCTCTTCCTCAACACCGTGCCGGTGCGGGTCAGCATCGACCCCGCCGAGTCGCTGCTCGCGCTGTGCGAGCGGGTGCAGGACGAGCAGCGGAAGCTCATGTCGCACCAGCATCTCGGGCTCGCCGAGATCCAGCGTCTCGCCGGGCACGGCGAGCTGTTCGACACGCTCACCGTGCTGGAGAACTTCCCGGTCGACCCGGCGGCGCTGACGCTGCCCTGCGGGCTGTCGGTCGTCGACGTGTTCTCCACCGACGGCGCGCACTACCCGCTCGCGCTGATGGTCATCCCCGGCTCGTCGCTGGAGCTGCGGTTCACCTACCGGCCGGACCTGTTCGGCGAGGCCGAGATGGAGGTCCTCGCGGCCCGGCTGGCCGCGGTCATGGGGTCCTTCGTCGCCGACCCGTCGCTGCCCGAGGGCCGGGTCGACGTGCTCGCCCCGGTCGAGCGGTCCCGGCTGCTGGAGCAGTGGAACCCCGCTGCCGCAACGATTCCCGCGCGGACGCTGCCGGAGGTCCTCGCGGGCTGGGCCGCGGACGGGCCGGAGCACGAGGCGCTCGTGTGCGGTGCCGAGTCGCTGACCCGCGCCGAGCTGGCGGACCGGGTGCACCGGGTGGCCGCGTGGCTCGTCGAGCGCGGCGTCGGGGCGGAGGAGCCGGTCGGCGTCTCGATGGAGCGGTCGATCGAGTTCGTCGTCGCGGTGCTCGCGGTGATCCGGGCGGGCGGGGCGTACGTCCCGCTGGACCACCGGTGGCCGCGGGCGCGGCGCGACGACGTCCTCGCCGACGCCGGGATCCGGATCGTGCTCCAGTCGGGCGACCTGCCCGCGCACCACCCCCTGCCCGCGGGCGGGCTGCCGCTGCCGCCGGGGCCGGACCGGATCGCCTACGTGATGTACACCTCCGGTTCGACCGGACGGCCGAAGGGCGTCGCGATCACCCACCGGGGGATCGCGGACCTGGCCGCCGACAGCCGGTTCGCGGGTGGCGGGCACGAGCGGGTGCTGCTGCAGTCGGCGCACGCGTTCGACGCCTCGACCTACGAGATGTGGATCCCGCTGCTGGGCGGCGGGACGCTGGTCGTCGGGCCGCCCGGCGAGCTCGACGTCGCCACGATCGCCAGGACCATCACCGAGCAGCGCGTCACCTCGACGCTGTTCACCACCGGGCTGTTCCGGTTGATCGCCGCGGAGTCGCCGGAGTGCCTGGCGGGGCTGCGCGAGGTGTGGACCGGCGGCGAGGCCGTGCCCGCGACCGCCGTGCGCCAGGTGCTGGCCGCGTGCCCGGACACCACGGTGGTGGACGCCTACGGGCCTACCGAGGTCACCGTCATCGCCGCGGCCCACCGGCTGCGCGACGCCGGGCAGGTGCCCGACCCGGTGCCGATCGGTGAGCCCTTGGACGGCAAGCGCGTCTACGTGCTCGACAGCGCGCTGCGGTTGTGCCCGGTGGGTGTCGCCGGTGAGCTGTACGTCTCGGGCGTCGGCCTGGCACGGGGTTATCTGGGCCGCCCTGGCCTGTCTTCGGAGCGATTCGTCGCGGATCCCTTCGGGGACAACGGTTCCCGCCTGTACCGCACCGGCGACGTGGTCCGGTGGCGTCCGGACGGGCTGCTGGAGTTCGTCGGCCGCCGGGACAACCAGGTGAAGCTGCGCGGGTTCCGGATCGAGCTGGGCGAGATCGAGTCGGTGCTCGCCGAGCACGACGCGGTCCGCCAGGTCGCGGTGATGGTGCGCGAGGACCGCCCTGGCGTGCGTCAGCTCGTCGGCTACCTGGTTCCGGACCGCGAAGGCGAGTTCGACATTGAGTTCGACATTGACGGGCTGCGGGCCTGGGCGGGAGAGCGACTGCCGGAATACATGGTGCCGCAGTCCTTCGTGGTGCTCGAAGCGCTGCCGCTGACCACCAACGGCAAGCTCGACACCGCCGCGCTGCCCGAGCCCGAGCTCGTCTTGACCGAGGCGCGTGGACCCCGCACCCCGCACGAGGAACTGTTGTGCGGCTTGTTCTCCGAGGTGCTCGGCCTGTCCTCCGTTTCGGTGGACGACAGCTTTTTCGCGCTGGGCGGCCATTCCTTGCTCGCCACCCGGCTGGTCAGCCGGGTGCGCGCGGTGCT
This sequence comes from Amycolatopsis sp. H20-H5, assembly GCF_035828755.1. Taxonomy (NCBI): domain Bacteria; kingdom Bacillati; phylum Actinomycetota; class Actinomycetes; order Pseudonocardiales; family Pseudonocardiaceae; genus Amycolatopsis; species Amycolatopsis sp. H20-H5. Next base: position 9,849 of record NZ_JAYMZS010000108.1, read on the forward strand.
CGGCGTCGAGCTGCCGATCCGCGCGGTGTTCGAGGAACCGACCGTCGCGGCGCTCGCCGTGCGGGTCGCGGGTACCACGGCGGGCGGCCGCGCGGCGCTGCGGCCCGCGGAGCGTCCCGAGCGGGTGCCGCTCTCGTTCGCCCAGCGCAGGCTGTGGTTCCTCAACCTGATGGAAGGACCGAGCTCGACGTACAACATCCCGTTCGCCGTGCGCCTTTCCGGCGAGCTGGACGTCGCGGCCCTGCGCGCCGCGTTCGCCGACCTGATCGGCAGGCACGAGTCGCTGCGCACGGTGTTCCCCGACGTCGACGGCGAGGCCTGGCAGCGGGTCGTTCCCGCCGAGGAGGCGGCGGTCGCCTTCGAGGTCACCGAGGTCCCGCAGGCAGGGTTGGCCGCCGCGCTCGTCGCCGCCGGTTCGACCGGTTTCGACCTCGCGGTGGACCTGCCGGTACGGGCGTGGCTGTTCGCCGTCGGCGAGGACGAGCACGTGCTGTGCGTCGTGCTGCACCACATCGCGGGTGACGGCTGGTCGCAGGCACCGCTGGCCCGCGACCTCGGCGCGGCCTACGCCGCCCGGGTCGAAGGCGTCGCGCCCGACTGGCGCCCGCTGCCGGTGCAGTACGCGGATTACGCGCTGTGGCAACGGGATCTGCTCGGCACCGACGAGGACAAGGACAGTCTCGCCGCGAACCAGCTCGCCTATTGGGCGGACACCCTCGCCGACGCACTCCCGGCGTTGACGCTGCCCGCGGACCGGCCGCGACCGCCGGTCGCCACCCACCGGGGCGACTCTGTCGGCGTGCGGGTCGACGCCGAGCTGCACGCGAGCCTGCGCGCACTCGCCGCGAAGACCGACACCACGCCGTTCATGGTGTTCCAGTCGGCGCTGGCCGCGTTGCTGACGCGGCTCGGCGCGGGCGAGGACATCTCGATCGGCACGCCGGTCGCGGGCAGGCTGGACGCGGCGACCGACGACCTGATCGGCTACTTCGTCAACACGCTCGTCCTGCGGACCGACACCTCGGGCGACCCGGCCTTCGTCGACCTGCTGCGGCGGGCACGGGCCACCGCGCTGGGCGCCTACGCGCACCAGGACCTGCCGTTCGAGCGGCTGGTCGACCTCGTCGGCGCCGACCGTTCGCTGTCGTACAACCCGCTCTTCCAGGTGATGCTCGCCTACCAGAACAACGAGATCAGCGAGTTCGCGCTGCCGGGCCTGCGGGTGGACGTCGAGGACGTGCTGCTGCCGATCGCGAAGGTCGACCTCGAGCTCAGCGTCGTCGAGGAGGTCGATGGTGTGGACGGAGCGGGCGGGATGTCCGGCATCCTGACCTACAGCACCGACCTGTTCGACCGGACGAGCGCGGAGCGCATCGCCGGGTGCCTGGTGACGCTGCTGCGCGCGGTCGCCGCCGATCCCACCCGGCCGCTGCACACGATCGAGGTGATCGACCCGGCCGAGCGCGAGCTGCTGCTCGGCGAGTGGAGCCCGCCGGTGCCACCGGTGCCGGTGCTCACCGTGCCGGAGCTGTTCGCGGCGCAGGTCGCCGCCAAGCCCGGCCACGAGGCCGTGGTGTGCGGCACGGAGTCGCTGACCTACGCCGAGTTCGACGACCGGGTGCAGCGGGTGGGCGCGTGGCTGCTCGAACGGGGGATGGGCCCGGAGGAGCCGGTCGCCATCCTGATGGAGCGGTCGATCGACTACCTGGTCGCGGCGCTCGCCGTGGTCCGCGCGGGCGGGGCCTACGTCCCGCTGGACCACCGGTGGCCGCCCGCCCGGCGGGAGGACGTGCTCGCCGACGCCGGGATCCGCATCGTGCTGCAGGCGGGCGACCTGCCCGAGCACCACCCGCTGCCCGCGGGCGGGCTGCCGATGCCGCAGGCGCCGGACCGGCTCGCGTACGTCATCTACACCTCCGGCTCGACCGGCCGTCCCAAGGGCGTGCAGGTGAGTCACCGGGCGCTGGCCGACTTCGCCGCGGACACCCGGTTCGCGAACGGCGCCCACGACCGGGTGCTGATGCACACCGCGCACGCGTTCGACGTCTCCTGCTACGAGATCTGGGTCCCGCTGCTGAACGGTGGCACCGTGGTGGTCGCCCCGCCCGGTGAGCTCGACGTCGCCACGGTGTCGCGGGTGATCACCGCGGGCCGGGTCACCGCGACCTGGTTCACCGTGGGCCTGTTCCGGATGCTGACCGCCGAAGGCCCCGACTGCTTCGCCGGGCTGACCGAGCTGTGGGTCGGCGGTGAGGCGGTGCCCGCCGGGCCGGTGCGCCAGGTGCGCGAGGCCTGCCCGGATACCATCGTGGTGAACGGGTACGGCCCCACCGAGGCGGTGATCTTCGCCGCGAGCCACCGGCTCTCACCCGCCGAACCGGTGCCCGACAACGTGCCGATCGGCCGTCCGCTGGACGGCACCCGCGCGTACGTGCTCGACGCCGGGCTGCGGCTGTGCCCGGTGGGTGTCGCCGGTGAGCTGTACGTGTCCGGCGTCGGCCTGGCGCGGGGCTACCTGGGCCGCCCGGGGCTGACCTCGGAGCGGTTCGTCGCGGATCCCTTCGGGGACAACGGTTCCCGGCTCTACCGCACCGGCGACGTCGTGCGGTGGCGCCAGGACGGGCTGCTGGAGTACCTGGGGCGCCGGGACAACCAGGTGAAGCTGCGCGGGTTCCGGATCGAGCTGGGCGAGATCGAGTCCGTGCTCGCCGAGCACGACGCGGTCCGCCAGGCCGCGGTCGTGGTCCGCGAGGACCGGCCGGGCGTGCGTCAGCTGGTCGGCTACCTGGTGGCGGGCCACGAGGGTGAGTTCGACATCGGGCAGCTGCGGACCTGGGCGGGCGAGCGGCTGCCGGAGTACATGGTGCCGCAGGCATTCGTCGTGCTCGACGCGCTGCCACTGACGACCAACGGCAAGTTCGACGAGAAGGCGTTGCCCGCGCCGGAGCTCACCGCCGTCGGCGAGAGCCGGGCCGCTTCGACCGACGCCGAGAAGGTGCTCGCCGAGGTGTTCACCGAGGTCCTCGCCCTGCCCGAGGTGGGCGTCGACGCCAACTTCTTCGAGCTCGGCGGCGACAGCATCATGTCCATCAAGGTGGTCAGCCAGGCCCGCCGGGCCGGGCTGGTCATCACTCCTCGCGAGGTCTTCGAGCACCGGTCGGTGGCCGGGCTCGCCCTGGTCGCGCGCCCGGTCGACGAGGTCTCGCTCGACGACCCGGACGCCGGCATCGGTGACGTCCCGCTCACCCCGGTCACGCATTGGCTGCGCGGGCTGGGCGGGAGCATCGGCCGCTTCCACCAGACGGTGCTGGTGCGCGTGCCGCGGACCGTCCGCCTGGACGCGCTGACCACCGCGGTGCGGCAGGTCATGGACCACCACGACACACTGCGGCTGCGCCTCGACGTCGCCGAGAACGGCGAGTGGTCCTACGAGGTCCGGCCCCGGGGCGCGGTCAGCGTGACCGACTGCGTCCTGCGGGTCGACGTGGCCGGGCTGGGCCGCGACGAGCTCCGCGCCGTGCTCGCCGAGCAGGCGGGGCTGGCCGCGGGGCGGCTCTCCCCGGAGACCGGGGTGATGCTCCAGGCGGTCTGGTTCGACGCCGGGCCGGACGAGCCCGGCCAGCTGCTGGTCTCGGGCCACCACCTGGCCGTCGACGGGGTGTCCTGGCGGATCCTGATGCCGGACCTCGCCGCGGCCTGGCAGGCGGCGGCGCAGGGACGGACAGCCGAGCTGCAACCCGTCGGGACGTCGTGGCGGCGCTGGGCTCAGCGGCTCACCGAGCTGGCCGTCCAACCGGCCCGCGCGGCGCAGGTCGCCTGGTGGACCGAGCAGTTGCGCGGTGAAGACGCGCTGGTCACCACCCGTCCCAAGGACCTGGCGACCGACACGATGGGCACGCTCGACTCACTAGCGGCGACGCTGCCCGAAACGGTGACCGCGCCCTTGCTGAGCACGGTGCCCAGCGCCGCGGGCAGCGGCGTGCAGGACGTGCTGCTGGCGGCGTTCGCGCTGGCGATCGCCGACTGGCGGCGGCGGCGCGGGCTCGGCGCGGACACCACCGTGCTGGTCGACGTCGAGCGGCACGGCAGGCAGGCGGTGCCCGGCCTCGACGAGGACATCGACGTCTCGCGCACGGTCGGCTGGTTCACCAGCATCGCGCCGGTGCGGCTCGACCTCGGGCCCGTGTCATGGGGCCGGGTGTACGCCGACCCGGCGGCGCTGCGCAAGGCGGTCGGCCGGGTCAAGGAGACCCTGCACTCGACGCCGGACGAGGGCATCGGGTTCGGCCTGGTGCGCTACCTCAACCCGGGCACCCGCGATGAGCTCGCGGCGCTGGGCTCCGCCCAGTTCGCGTTCAACTACCTCGGCCGGGCGGCGGTCTCCGAAGAGCGGGGAGCCGAGCCCGACACGACCGACTGGACCATGTCGACCGACAGCGAAGTGCTCCGCGACCTGGGCGGCGACCCGGGGATGGGCGCGCCGCACTCGCTGTCGCTCAACGTCGTCGTCGAGGACGCCGCGACCGGGCCCCGGCTCGTCGCCAACTGGACGTGGCCACGCGCACTGCTGGCCGCCGAAGACGTACGACTGCTGGCCGACGGCTGGTTCCGCGCGCTCACCGCGCTGGCCGAGCACGTCGCCGAGCGGGAGTCCGCGGGGTTCACCCCGTCGGATCTGTCACTGATCGACCTCGAGCTCGACGACATCGGGGTGCTGGAAGCGGAATGGAGGAAGCAATGACCAGCAAGGACCTGTTCGAGGACATCCTGCCGCTCGCACCGTTGCAGGAGGGCATGCTCTTCCACGCGACCTACGACGAGGACGCGCTCGACGTCTACACGGTGCGGCTCGCCGTCGACTTCGAGGGCCCGTTCGACGTGGCCGTGTTCGGCGAGGCCGTCCGGACGCTGCTGATCCGGCGGTCCAACCTGCGCGCGGGGTTCCTGTCGGAGAACCTGAGCAAGCCGGTCCAGGTGATCCCGCGTGAGTTCGAACCACCGGTCGTCACTTACGACTTCTCGGCGCTCGAGCCCGCGGACCGTGAGCGGCGGCTCGCCGAGCTCGGCGTCGCCGAGGACGCTATCCGGTTCGACCTCACCAAGCCGCCGTTGCTGCGGTTCACCGTGGTGCGCCTGGCACAGCGGTCCTGGCGGCTGCTGTTCAGCTCCCACCACATCCTGTTCGACGGCTGGTCGATGCCGCTGGTGCTCGGTGAGCTGTTCGAGCTCTACCAGCGCGGCGGCAGCGCCGCGGGCCTGCCGCCCGCGCCGCCGTTCAAGCTCTTCCTCGCCTGGCTGCGCAAGCAGGACAAGGAGGAGGGGCTCGCCACCTGGCGGGAGGCGTTCGACGGGCTGGCCGGACCCACTTTGGTGGCTCCGCGGGCTTCCGGCCCGACGGGCGCGTTGCCTGGCCAGCTCACCGTGGACCTGCCGGAGCAGGCCAGCGCCGAGCTGGCGGCACTCGCCAGGACGCTCGGCATCACCGTTAACACGATGCTGCAGGTGGCCTGGGGCGTGCTGCTCTCGCGGCTGACCGGCACCGGGGACGTGGTGTTCGGGGCCACCGTTTCCGGCCGCCCGCCGGAGATCCCCGACGTCGAGTCGATCGTCGGGCTGTTCATCAACACCCTGCCCGTGCGTGTCCGCCTCGACCCCGCCGAGACGGTGCGGGCGCTGCTGCTGCGCGTGCAGGACGAGCAGACGGCGTTGCTCGACCACCACTACCTCGGGCTCACCGAGATCCAGCGCGCCACCGGGCACGGCGAGCTGTTCGACACCATGGTCGCCTTCGAGAGCTACCCAGTGGACGCGGACTCGCTGCAGGGCTCGCTCGGCGACATCTCGGTCACCGGCGTGTCCGGTGCCGACGCGACGCACTACCCGCTCACGTTGATCGGCGTGCCCGGCGAGCGGGTCCAGCTGCGGCTGGGCTTCCGGGCCGATTTGTTCGACCCCGCCACAGTTTCCGGGCTGCTCGACAACCTGGCGCGGCTGCTGGCGTCGATGGCCGGGGACGCGGGCAGGCCGGTCACCGAGCTGGGTGCCTCGGTCGAGGTGCCTTCGGGCTGGGTCGTCGCGGAACCCGCGTCGTCCGGCCCTGGTTCGTCGGTGGCCGATCTCGCCGCCGTGTCCGGCTCCGGCCGCGCGCCGCGCACCCCGCACGAGGAGCTGCTGTGCGGGCTGTTCGCGGAGGTGCTGGGCGTCCCGGCGGTGACGATCGACGACAACTTCTTCGACCTTGGCGGGCATTCGCTGCTGGCGACCCGGCTGGTGAGCCGGATCCGCGGGGTCTTCGAGATCGAGCTCCCGGTGCGCGCGCTGTTCGACGCGCAGACGGTGGTGGCGCTGGCGGAGCGGGTCGTCGGGTCCGTGACCGGCGGCCGTGACCAGCTGTGCGTGCAGGAGCGCCCGGAGCGGGTGCCGCTGTCGTTCGCGCAGCGCCGGTTGTGGTTCCTGAACAGGATGGAAGGTCCGTCGGGGACCTACAACATTCCACTGGCGGTCGGCCTTTCCGGCGCGGTCGACGCCGACGCCCTGCGTGCGTCCTTTGTGGACGTCATGGGGCGGCACGAGTCGCTGCGGACGATCTTCCCCGACGTCGACGGCGAACCCTGGCAGGAGGTCGTCGGGGTCGACGACGTCGAGCTCGGTTTCGAGGTCTCCGACGTGGCCAGGGAAGAGCTGCCGGGCGCGATCGCGGCGGCCGGTGCGGTCGGCTTCGACGTGGCGGCCGACGTGCCGCTGCGGGTGCACTTGTTCCGCGTCACCGCCGAAGAGCACGTGCTGCTGGTGGTCGTCCACCACATCGCGAGCGACGGCTGGTCGCAGGCCCCGCTGGCCAGGGACCTGGGTGCCGCCTACCGCGCGCGGCTGGCGGGACAGGCTCCACAGTGGGAGCCGTTGCCGGTGCAGTACGCGGATTACGCGCTGTGGCAACGAGCTGTGCTGGGCAGCGAGGACGACGAGGACTCGGCCATCTCCGGTCAGCTGGCCTTCTGGCGCGACGCGCTGGACGGCGTGCCGGACGAGCTGAGCCTCCCGGTGGACCGCGCGCGGCCCGAGGTGTCGAGCTACCGCGGTGGCTCGGTGTCGGTGGACCTGGACGCCCGGCTGCACCGCACCCTGCTCGGACTGGCGCGCTCGACCAGGGCGAGCCTGTTCATGACCTTGCAGGCAGGCGTTTCCGCGCTGCTGTCGCGGTTGGGTGCGGGTGGTGATGTGCCGTTGGGGACTGCTGTCGCGGGTCGTACTGATTCGGCGTTGGACGAGTTGGTGGGCTTTTTTGTGAATACGGTGGTGTTGCGGTCGGATGTGTCGGGGGATCCGGGGTTTAGGGAGTTGGTGGAGCGGGTTCGGGTGACGGATTTGGCGGCGTATGCGCATCAGGATTTGCCGTTTGAGCAGTTGGTGCATGCGGTGGCGCCGTCGAGGTCGTTGGCTCGGCATCCGTTGTTTCAGGTGATGGTGGTGGTGCAGAACAATGCGGTGGCGTCGTTGGATTTGCCGGGTTTGGTGGCTCGTCCTGTTGCTGGTGGGGTGGGTGCGGCGAAGTTTGATCTGGGGTTCAACTTTGTTGAGCGTAAGGATGCTGATGGTGCTCCGGCGGGTATTGACCTGAGTGTCGAGTACAGCTGTGACCTGTTCGACGAGTCCACTGTGGAGCTTCTCGGTCGACGACTCCTCCGCCTGCTGTCACTGGCGGTCGCCGACCCCTCGATGCCCTTGAGCCAGCTCGATCTCCTCGAGCCCACCGAGTGGCGCACGCTGGTGAGCGAGTGGAACGACACCGGCGGCGAACCGGTCGAGGACACGATCCCCGGCCTGTTCGCCGCGCAGGTCGCGCGCACCCCCGAGGGGACCGCGCTCGTCTGCGGCGACGTCGAGCTGAGTTATGCCGAGCTGGACGCGCGTTCGGCCCGCCTGGCCCGCCTCATCGTGGCTCGCGGCGTGCGTCGCGGTGACGTCATCGCGGTGGCGATGCCCCGGTCGGCCGAGCTGACCGTCGCCCTGCTCGCGACCCAGCGGGCGGGCGCGGCCTACCTCCCGGTCGACCCTGACCACCCCGCCGTGCGCCTCGTGTCCGTGCTCACGGACGCGAAGTCCGCGCTCGTGCTGACCACCACCGGGGTCACCCTGCCCGGGATCGGTGCCGAGGTCCTCGTGCTCGACGACCCGGACACCGAACGCGAACTGGCCACGCTGCCCGCGCACACCGACGGCCTGGCGGGTCCGGTCCCGGACAGCGCGGCCGCCGTGCTCTACGTCGCCGACCCCGCCGGACAGCCCAAGGGCGTCGTCCTCGCGCACCGCGGGATCGTCAACCAGCTGTCCGCGCTGCGGGACACCCATGTCCTCGGTGCGGACGACCGGATGCTGCACCAGAGCCCGGTCGACGTCGGCGCGTCGCTTCACGAGCAGTGCCTGCCGCTCATCGCGGGCGCCGCACAGGTGGTGGCGAAGCCGGGCGGACATCGCGATCCGGTCTACCTGGCGCGCCTGATCGCCGACACCGGGGTGACCACCGCGCGGTTCGAACCCTCGATGCTCGCGGCCTTCCTCGCCGCGCCCGCCGCCGCCGACTGCACGGGGCTGCGACGGCTCTTCACCAGTGGCGCGCCGCTGCCCCCGGCGGTCGCCGAGCGGTTCGGCGTCATCCTGGACGCCGGGCTGCACAACCTGTACGGGCCCACCGAGCTGTCGGGCACCGCGACCGCCTGGGACTGCGCGACCGGGTCGAGCAGCCTCGTCGTGCCGCTGGGCAGGCCGATCCGCAACACCCGTGCCCACGTGCTCGACGCGAACCTCGCCCCCGTTCCCGCGGGCAGCCGCGGCGAACTCTACCTGGGCGGGGTGCAACCGGCGCACGGCTACCTGAACCGGCCGGGTACCACGGCACAGCACTTCGTGGCGGACCCCTTCGGCCCGCCAGGAGCCCGGCTGTACCGGACCGGCGATCTGGCACGGGTCACCCGTGCCGGCGTGCTGGAGTTCCTGGGCCGCAACGATGACCAGGTCCGGGTCCGCGGTCAGCGGGTGGAGCTCGGCGAGATCGAGCACGCCCTGGCCGCCCACCCGGCGGTGCGTGACGCCGTGGTGACAGTCCACACGGGACAGAACGGGGAACCGAAGCTCGCCGCCTACTACACGGCAACGGAGCCGGAGTTCGACGCCGCCGCGCTGCGGGAGCACCTCGCCGCCGTCTTGCCCGAGCACCTGGTGCCCGCGACCTACCTGGTGATCGACTCGATCCCCTTGGCCCGTAACGGGAAGGTGGACCGGGCGGCGCTGCCCGAACCGAGTGAGACCACCGGCCGGGCGCCGCGCGACGACGTCGAGCGGTCGCTGTGCGAGCTGTTCGCCGAACTGCTCGGCAAGCCGGTCACCAGCGTCGACGACAGCTTCTTCGACCTTGGCGGGCACTCGCTGCTCGCGACCCGGCTGGTCAGCAAGGTCCGGGCGCTGTTCGAGATCGAGCTGCCCTTCCGCGACATCTTCGACGCCCAGACGGTCGCGGCTCTCGCGGAGCGGGTGGCCGGTTCCTCGGCCGGCGGCCGCGATCGCCTGTGCGTGCAGGAGCGGCCGGACCGGATCCCGCTGTCGTTCGCCCAGCGGCGCCTGTGGTTCCTCAACCGCATGGAGGGCTTGTCCGGCACCTACAACATCCCCCTGTCCGTGCGGCTGTCCGGCGCGCTGGACGTCGACGCCCTGCGCGAGTCCTTTGCGGACGTGCTGGGCAGGCACGAGTCGCTGCGGACGGTGTTCCCGGAGGTCGACGGTGAGCCGTGGCAGCGGGTGCTGGGCGTCGGCGAATGCTCGGTGAGCTTCGACGTCGTCGACGTCGGGGAGGAGGACCTGGCCGACGCGCTGGCCACAGCCGGTTCGACCGGGTTCGACCTGTCCGCCGAGGTGCCGGTGCGGGTGCGGCTGTTCCGCACCGGCGACACCGAACACGTGCTGTGCGTGGTCTTCCACCACATCGCCGGTGACGGCTGGTCGCAGGCACCGCTCGCCAGGGACCTGCAGGCCGCCTACCGGGCGAGGTTGTCCGGTCGCGCTCCCGGCTGGGAGCCGCTGCCGGTGCAGTACGCGGATTACGCGCTGTGGCAGCGAGACGTGCTGGGCGACGAGACCGACGAGGACTCGCCGATCGCCGGGCAGCTCGCCTTCTGGCGCGACGCGCTCGCCGGGGTGCCGGACGAGCTGAACCTGCCGGCCGACCGGGTGCGGCCCGCCGTGTCGAGCTATCGCGGCGGCTCGGTCTCGACGGAGCTGGGAGCCGGGCTGCACCGCGGTGTCCTGGAGCTGGCCAGCTCCACCCGTTCGAGCGTGTTCATGGTGCTGCACGCCGGGATCGCGGGCTTGCTGTCGCGGTTGGGTGCGGGTGGTGATGTGCCGTTGGGGACTGCTGTCGCGGGTCGTACTGATTCGGCGTTGGACGAGTTGGTGGGCTTTTTTGTGAATACGGTGGTGTTGCGGTCGGATGTGTCGGGGGATCCGGGGTTTAGGGAGTTGGTGGAGCGGGTTCGGGTGACGGATTTGGCGGCGTATGCGCATCAGGATTTGCCGTTTGAGCAGTTGGTGCATGCGGTGGCGCCGTCGAGGTCGTTGGCTCGGCATCCGTTGTTTCAGGTGATGGTGGTGGTGCAGAACAATGCGGTGGCGTCGTTGGATTTGCCGGGTTTGGTGGCTCGTCCTGTTGCTGGTGGGGTGGGTGCGGCGAAGTTTGATCTGGGGTTCAACTTTGTTGAGCGTAAGGATGCTGATGGTGCTCCGGCGGGTATTGACCTGAGTGTCGAGTACAGCTGTGACCTGTTCGATGAGTCCACTGTGGAACGACTGAGCCGTCGGCTGGTCCGCCTGCTCGAAATCGGACTGGCCGACGCGGACCGCCCGCTGAGCCGCTTCGACCTGCTCGAGCCTGCCGAACGCCGCCTGCTGATCACCGGCTGGAACGACACCGGGCACGCGGTTTTCCCGGACACGATCCCCGGCCTGTTCGCCGCGCAGGCGGCCAGGACACCGGACCGGACCGCGCTCGTCGACGGCGACGTCGAAGTCAGCTATGCCGAGCTGGACGCGCGTTCGGCGCGCCTGGCCCGGTTGCTGGCGGCGCGCGGGGTGCGTCGCGGCGACGTCGTGGCGGTGGCGGTGCCCCGCTCGATCGACTTGACCGTCGCGCTGCTCGCGACCCAGCGGGCGGGCGCGGCCTACCTCCCGATCGAACTGGACTACCCCGCCGAGCGCGTCGCCTACCTGCTCGCCGACGCGGCCCCGGCGGTGGTGCTCACGACCTGCGACGCCGACGCCGGGCTGCCCGAGCTCGACGCCCACGTGGTCGTGCTCGACGACGTGGACACCGTGCGCGAGCTGGCCACGCTGCCCGCCGAAGCGGGCGGGTCGGACACGCCGGTGCCGGACGGCCCGGCCTACGTGATCTACACCTCCGGCTCGACCGGACGGCCGAAGGGGGTCGTCGTCGGGCACCGCGCCATCGTCAACCGGCTGCTGTGGATGCAGGACACCTACCGCCTCGACGCCGACGACCGGGTGCTGCAGAAGACGCCGTCCGGTTTCGACGTCTCGGTGTGGGAGTTCTTCTGGCCGCTGATCGCGGGCGCCACCCAGGTCGTGGCGAAGCCGGGCGGGCACCGCGACCCGGTCTACCTGGCCAGGCTGATCCAGGACGCCGGGATCACCACGGCGCATTTCGTGCCGTCGATGCTCGACGTCTTCCTGGCCGAGCCCGCCGCGGCGGACTGCACCGGCCTGCGCCGGGTCATCACCAGCGGGGAGGCGCTGCCACAAGGCCTCGCGGCCCGGTTCCGGTCGCTGCTGGACGCCGGGTTGCACAACCTCTACGGGCCGACCGAGGCCGCCGTGGACGTCACGGCCTGGGACTGCGCGACGCCGTCCGCGGCGGCGGTGGTGCCGATCGGCCGTCCGGTGTGGAACACCACGACCTACGTGCTCGACGCGACCCTGTCACCGGTCCCGCCCGGCAGTGGTGGCGAGCTCTATCTCGGCGGGGTGCAGCTGGCGCACGGCTATCTGAACCGGCCGGAGCTCACCGCGCAGCGGTTCGTGGCGGATCCCTTCGGCCCGCCCGGATCGCGGCTGTACCGCACGGGAGACGTGGCACGGGTGACCGTCGACGGTGTGCTGGAGTTCCTGGGGCGCACCGACGACCAGGTGAAGATCCGTGGCCAGCGTGTCGAGCTCGGCGAGATCGAGCACGCGCTGGCTGCCCACCCGGCGGTGCGCAACGCGGTCGTGACCGTCCACACGGGACAGAACGGTGAGCCGCGGCTGGTGGCGTACTACACCGCCGCCGAAGAGGTGGAGCACGCGACACTGCGCGACCACCTCACCGGCTCGCTGCCCGGCCACATGGTCCCGGCGCACTACGTCGCGATCGAGACGATCCCGGTGACACCCAACGGGAAGCTCGACAAGAAGGCGCTTCCCGAACCACTCCTCGGCGAGCGCCCGGCCGGGCGGGAACCGCGCGACGACGTCGAGCAGGCGCTCTGCGAGATCTTCGCCGAGCTGCTCGGCCACGACACGGTCGGCATCGACGACAGCTTCTTCGAGCTGGGCGGGCACTCGCTGCTGGCGACCAGGCTCGTCAGCCGGGTCCGCGCCCGGCTCGGGGTCGAGATGTCGATCGTGCTGATCTTCGAGTCGCCGACGGTCGCGGCACTGGCGACCCGGCTCGACGGCGGGGGTTCCGCGGGTTCGCTGGACGTCCTGGTGCCGTTACGCCCTGGCGGCGACGCGCAGCCGTTGTTCTGCGTGCACCCACTGGGCGGGCTCAGCTGGCCCTACGTCGGCCTCGCCGAGCACCTGCCGCCCCAGGTCGGGCTCTACGGGCTGCAGGCGGCGGGCCTGGCTGGGGACGAGCCGATGCCGGAGACCCTCGAAGAGATGGCCGCCGGTTACGTCGCGGCGATCCGGACCGTCCAGCCCGAGGGGCCCTACCGGCTGCTCGGCTGGTCGCTCGGCGGGCAGCTCGCCCACGCCATGGCCGTCCAGCTGGAGGCCGCGGGGGAGGAGATCGCGCTGCTCGCGCTGCTCGACTCCTACCCGCGCACCGAGACCGACGCGGCTGCCGGGTTCTCCGAACGGGAGTTCCTGGCGGGAATCCTCGTCTCCGCGGACATCGCGGTGTCCGAACTGGACGGTGAGCTCGACTTCGACCGGGTGCTGCGGGCGGTCCGGTCCGCTGGCAAGGAACTGGCCGGACTGACCGGCGAGCAGATCCGGCGGCTGCAGCGGGTCATGGCCGGCAGCGTCCGCGCCGAGGCCGGGTCGGTGACCGGCCGGTGCCGCACCGGGGCGCTGCTGTTCGCCGCGACGGTCGACCAGGCCGGGGACCCCGGCGACTGGCACGGCCACCTCGGCGGGGAGCTGGAGGTCCACGGCGTCGCCGCGGCGCACAACGACCTGATGCGGCGGCGGCCGCTCGCCGAGATCGGCGCCGTGCTGGCCAAGAAACTGGCCGACCCGGCGCTGCCACTCAAGCCGGGTCACCACTGAAAACACCTTCGTTGACGAGAAAGGGATCGACCATGCCAAAGCCGGTTGTACTGTGCGTGCCGTTCGCGGGCGCTGGCGCCTCTGTCTTCCGCCCCTGGGTGCCGCTGTGCGAGGACACCTTCGACCTGGCGGCCATCCAGCTGCCGGGGCGCGAGCAGCGGTTCGCCGAGGAGCCATACCAGGACGTGTCCGTCGCGGTGGCGGGGCTGCTGCCCGAGGTGCTCGAGCGGGTCGCCGGGGCGGGGCCGGTGGTCCTTTTCGGACACAGCCTCGGCGCGGTGCTGTCCTACGAGCTGGCCCACCGCCTCGCCGTCACCGACGGCGTCGACCTGGCCGGGCTCGTCGTCAGTGGCTCGCCCGGCCCGTGGACCCGCCGGGAGAACGGCGCCGCCGGACTGCCGGACGACGAGTTCCTGGCGCGGGTCAAGGAGTTCGCGGGCTACCGGCACGACGCTCTCGAAGACCCCGAGATGCGCGAGCTGCTCCTGCCCTCGCTGCGGGCGGACGTCGAGATGCACGAGAGCTACGTGCAGTCCTCGGACACCCCGCTGCCCGCGCCGATCACCTCGGTCCGCGGGACCACGGACGCGCTCGTGAGCACCGAGCAGGCCCTGGAATGGGGAAAGGCCACCAGCGGGGTCTTCCAGTTCGCCGAGATCGAGGGCGGGCACATGTATCTCACCGAAAACGCCGAGGGCGTCATCGCCGTGCTCAAGAGCGTGCTGAACGGGGACTAGGTCGAAAGACCGTCCCCACTACCGGAAGGAGTGGTTCGTGCGACTCAAGGGAAAGACCGTCATCGTGACGGGAGCCGCGCGCGGCATCGGACGTGCCTGCGCGCTGGCGTTCAGCCGGGAGGGCGCCGACGTCGCCCTGCTCGACGTGTGTCGCGACGTGCCTGGCGTGCCCTACCAGCTGGGCACGTCCAGCCAGCTGGAGCACACCGCGGGCCAGTGCCGTGAGCTGGGCGCGGCCGTGCTCGCCGAGCAGGCGGACGTGCAGGACCTCGCCGGGCTCCGCTCGGTGGTGGCCAGGGTGACCGACCGGTTCGGCCGGATCGACGCGCTGGTCAACAACGCGGGCATCGCCGCGCCCTCTGGCAAGTCGACGCACGAGATCACCGAGGAGGAGTGGCGGCTGATGATCGACGTCGACCTCTCCGGCGCGTGGCGGATGACTTCGGTCGTCGGGCCGATCCTCACCGCGCAGCGCTCGGGCAGCGTGATCAACGTGGCCTCGACCGCCGGGCTGGTCGGCTACCGGCACTTCGCCGGGTACGTGGCCGCCAAGCACGGCCTGGTCGGGCTGACCAAGGCGGCGGCGCTCGACTACGCGCCGCTCAAGGTCCGCGTCAACGCGCTGTGCCCCGGCTCGGTGCGGGACGACACGCAGGTCGAGGGGCGGATGCTCGCCGAGATCGCGCGGTCGCTGCACCTGCCGGTCTCCGAGCACGAGGAGACCTTCCTCCAGTCGCAGCCGATGAACGCGCTGATCGAGCCCGAGGACGTCGCCGAGGCCGCCGTGTGGCTGGCCTCGGACGAGTCCCGGCAGGTGACCGGCTCCGTGCTGACCGTCGACGGTGGCTTCACCGCCCGGTGAGCCACCGCCCAACCACTCCAAGGGGACCAGTCGTGTCGACTTCCACGCAGGACGCAACCACTTCAGACCTCCCGCCCGCGCGGGGAACCTTCGTCCGTGACCGGGGACGGGACGCGCCGGCCGCGGGCAGCCACGCGCTGTGCGTCCGGTTCGGCGCCGCCCCGGACGCGGACGCCCTCGCGGCCAGGCTCGCCGGCCTGGCCGCGGGGCTGCCCGCCGCGACCGGGACGGCCTCGCTGTTCCCCGGCGAGGCCCGGCTCTGGACCGAACAGGTCCCGTGCCGGTCCGGCGACCAGGCGGCCGACCGGTGGCGCCGCCGGGAAATGGCGCGTCCGGTGGTCGCGCACCGCGACGGCGCGGTGCGGGCGGCGTTCCTGCGCTACACCGACGGCGTCACCGAACTCGTCGTCGTGGCGCACCGCGCGGTGCTCGGCGCACGGGCGCTGCGCGCGTTCGTGGCCGAGGTGGCCGGTGCCGAGCCCTCGCCCGGCGAACCGGCCGTGGCGTGGCCCGCGCCGGAGACCGCGCAGCACGTCGCCGAGCTGGGCGGGTGCGAGCTGGATCCGCAGCTGGACTGGGGTCTCGGCCGTCCGTTCGGCCGCGACGAGGCCGGGACCTGCCGGGTGCCGCTGGCGGAGCACCACCCAACGGACCACCCGACGGGCGACGTCGAGGGCTGGGTGACCGCGCTGGGCGTCGTCCTCGCCCGCTACGAAAGCCTGACCAGGCCCGCGGTCGCCGCGGTGGTGCCCGACCCGGTGACCGGGTGCGACGGCATCGCGCTGGTGGGCGTCGACGCCCACCAGGAGACCACGCTCGGCGCGGCCCGCGACCGGGTGCGGGCGGGGTTCGCCGCCGGGCCCGCCTGGCACACGGCGGAACTCGACCGCGAGCTGTCCGCGGCGGGCGGCGGCCGGTTCGACCTCGGCCTGGTCGTCGACGGGCCGGGGCCCGAGATCCCCGGCGCGTCCGTCGTCGAGTACGAGCCGTTCCTGCGGGCGCCTTTCCCGATCACCATCTCGGTCGGCGGGGGCTTCCTGCGCTGCGACTTCCGGCGGCGGCTGGTCTCCGGCGTGATGGCCGAGCAGCTGCTCCGGCACGTGCGCCGGGTGCACACCATGCTCGTCGCGGCGCCGGAGACCCCGCTCTCCGCCGTCACCCTGGTCGACGAGACCGAGCTGGCCGGGCTGATCCGGCTCGGCCGCCCGGCGCGGCCGCTCCCGGTCCGCCCCCGCCGCGGCAACACCGTGATCACCGTGATCGCCGAGGTCGCCGCGGCGCGGCCGGACGCGGTAGCGGTCTGCTTCGATGGGCAGCGGCTGACCTACGCGGAGCTGGAGCGCCACGCCGACCGGCTGGCACACGGGCTGCGCGCGCTCGGCGTCGCCGACGGCGACCGGGTCGGCGTGTGCCTGGAACGCAGCGCGGAGCTGGTCGTCGCGCTGCTCGGGGTGCTCAAGGCGGGCGCCGCCTACGTGCCGATGGACCCGGCCTACCCGCGGGACCGGCTGGCCTACACGACCACCGACGCCGGGCTCACGACGGTGATCACCAGCCTCGCCGAGTTTCCCGGCGGCGACGCGGTGCGCGTCGTCGGCTCCGCCGAGCTCGCCGCGCTGGCACCCGCGGACCGCACCGGACCGCCTGCCTCGCGCGTCGGCCCGGACGACCCCGCGTACGTCATCTACACCTCCGGCTCGACCGGCAAGCCCAAAGGCGTGGTCGTCCCGCACGTGAACGTGCTCAACCTGATGGCCGCCACCACCGGCGACTTCGGCCTGGGCCCGGACGACGCCTGGACGGTGTTCCACTCCAGCGCGTTCGACTTCTCGGTGTGGGAGATCTGGGGCTGCCTGCTCACCGGCGGCCGCCTCGTCGTCGTCCCGTACTGGGTTTCGCGCTCCCCGGAGCAGTTCCACCGGCTGCTGGTCGACGAGCGGGTCACCGTGCTCAGCCAGACCCCGTCGGCGTTCGCGCACCTCGTCGAGGTCGAGCGCGACGGCGCGGAACCGGCCCCGGTGCGGCTGGTGATCTTCGGCGGCGAGGGCCTCGACCCGCGGATGCTGCTGCCGTGGTTCGACCGGCACCCGGAGACCCGGTGCCGCGTGGTGAACATGTACGGCATCACCGAGACCACGGTGCACGTGACCGCCCAGACCGTCACCCGCGCCGAAGCGCTGTCCGGCTCGCGTTCGGTCGGGACCGCGCTGCCCGGCTGGTGGCTGCGCGTGGCCGACCCCGAGGGACGGCCGCAGCCGGTCGGTGTCGCGGGCGAGATCTACGTCGGCGGCGCGGGCCTCGCGCTGCACTACCTGAACAAGCCAGAGCTGACCGCGCAACGGTTCCTGACCGACCCGCACACCGGCGAGCGGATGTACCGCAGCGGGGACAAAGGGCGGTTCCTGCCCGACGGCAGGCTGGAGCACCTCGGCAGGCTCGACAGTCAGGTCAAGCTGCGCGGCTTCCGGATCGAGCTCGACGAGATCCGCTCGGTGCTGCTGGACGACCCGCTGGTGTCCGCCGCGGCGGTGGTGCTCAACCAGGAGGACCCCGCGGACTCCGCGACCGCCCAGCTCGATGCGTTCGTGGTACTGGAAGGGGACGACACCGGCTCCGTGCGGGCGCGCGCGGCCCGGTTCCTGCCCGAGTACATGGTGCCTGCCACCATCACGGTGCTGCCGCGGCTTCCGTTGACCACCAACGGAAAGCTCGACGTGCGCAAGCTGCCCAAGCCGGTCGCGGCCGGGAAGGCGGCCGAGCCGCGAGTGCCTGAGCAGCACCTCCGCCACGGCCAGGCCGTGGCCCCGGCCGACGACTTCGGCGCCGCGCTGATCGAGGCCTGGCAGGACGTGCTGGGGGTGTCCGTCGGGCCGGACGACAACTTCTTCGACCTGGGCGGCAACTCGCTGTTCGCGATGCGCGTCGGCGCGGCACTGCGCCGCGGCGGTGGCGGGTTCAGCCTGCAGATGCGGGACCTGTACCTGCGCCCGACGATCCGCCAGCTCACCGCGAGCAGGGGCTGAGGACATGATGACCGAGCTCGTGGTCCCTGATCTGTTCGCACGGCAGGCCGCGCGAACCCCCCACGCGGCGGCGGTGCGCTGCGGCGCGCGGACGCTTTCCTACGCGGAGCTGAACTCCCGGGCGAACCGGCTGGCCCACCGGCTGGTCGCCCGCGGGGTCGGCCCCGAGCAGCTGGTCGGGGTGCGGCTCCCGCGCTCGGCCGAGCTCGTGGTCGCGCTGCTGGCCGTGCTCAAGGCCGGTGCGGCCTATGTGCCGCTCGACCCGGATTCGCCTGCCGAGCGGCTCGCGTTCATCACCGAGGACACCGGACTTCGGTTGGTACTGGGCGAAACCGACGGCCCCGGCGAGATCGCCGTCGCCTCCGTCGCCTCCGCCGCCGAGTCCGGCCCGGATCACGACCTCGCCGACGCCGACCGGACGTCGCCGCTGCGCCCGGAGAACCTGGCCTACGTGATCTACACCTCCGGCTCGACAGGGCGCCCCAAGGGCGTCACGGTGCAGCACGACACGCTGGCCACCTACCTGGCGTTCGCCGTCGCCGAGTACCCCGGCCTTGCGGGCGGCGCTCTGCTGCATTCGCCGGTCGCGTTCGACCTCACCGTCACCGCGCTTTACGGGCCGCTGATCACCGGCGGCTGCGTGCGGGTGGCGTCGCTGGACCGGGAACCTGACCACACCGAGACGGGGGAGCGGCCCGCCTTCGTCAAGGCCACCCCGTCACACCTCCCGCTGCTGACCGCGCTGCCCGCCGAGCTCTCGCCGACCGGCGAGCTGGTGGTCGGCGGGGAGATGCTGCTGGGCGATGTCGTGCAGCGCTGGCGGCAAACGCATCCGGGCGCCGCGGTGATCAACGAGTACGGGCCGACCGAGGCGACCGTCGGGTGCTGCACGTTCCGGATCGGGCCGGACGACGAGATCGAGCCGGGCGCGACGCCCATCGGCCTCCCGGTGCCCGGCACCCGCCTGCACGTGCTCGACGAACGGCTCGTGCCGGTCGCCGGGCAGGTGGCCGGTGAGCTCTACATCTCCGGCAGCCAGGTGGCCCGTGGCTACCTCAACCGGGCCGGGCTGACCGCCGAAAGGTTCGTGGCCGACCCGTTCGGCGGCGCGGGCGAGCGGATGTACCGCACCGGCGACATCGCCCGGCGGCGCGCGGACGGGATCCTCGAGTACCTCGGCCGGACCGACGACCAGGTCAAGATCCGCGGCTACCGGATCGAACTGGGCGAGGTCACCTCCGTGGTCGGCGCGCAGGACGGCGTCGCCCAGGCGGCCGTCGTCGCGCGCGAGGGGAACTCCGGCGACCGGAGCCTCGTCGGCTACGTCGTCCCCGAGACCGGAGCCGAGCTGGACCTCGCGGCCCTGCGCGCGGCTGTCGCCGTCGTGCTGCCCGCGTACATGGTGCCCTCGGCACTGGTCGTGGTCGGCGAACTGCCGCTGACCACGAACGGCAAACTCGACCAGGCCGCGCTGCCCGCGCCGCCGGTCGAGCATGGCCCGGCGGGGGCTGAGCCGGGCACGCCGCTGGAAGCACAGCTGTGCACGATGGTCGCCGAGATCCTGGACCTGCCCGCCGTCTACCTCGACGACGATTTCGTCGCCAGGGGCGGCGACAGCCTGCGGGCCGCCCGGCTGGCCAGCCGGGCTCGCAAGGCAGGCTGGACGTTCGGCCTGCGCGACGTGCTCGAACTGCGCACCCCGCGCGGCCTCGGTGAGCACGCGCCCAGTGGTGGCCTGATCCAAGAACCCTTACGCGGCAAGGAAGGCGCGGTGTCATGACGGTGCACAACGTGGTGGTGGCCGGCGCGTCGATCGGTGGCAGCCGGGTGGCGGCCGGGCTCCGCGAGGCCGGGTACACCGGCTCGATCGCGCTGGTCGACCCTGACCCCGAC
>NZ_JAYMZS010000109.1:0-29349 GCF_035828755.1 Amycolatopsis sp. H20-H5
ATCATGCACACTGATCACGCAGCCCTTGGTTGGATCATCTTCCGTCGCAAGAAGCATGATCAACCAAGGGCTGCTTCCATGATCAACTGGGGTCGCCACACTAACCGCCGAGGTTAAACAACAAGCTGAGTGCTGGGGGTCAGGAAGTGACGACCTGGCCGTTGTCGACCTTCACCGCGACCGCGGGCAGCGGCGAGCTCGCCGGGCCCTTCTTGACCGCGCCGGTCAGGGCGTCGAACACGGAACCGTGGCAGGGACAGTGCAGTTCGGCGCCCTGCGGCGCCACCGTGCAGCCCTGGTGGGTGCAGATCGCGCTGAACGCGGCGACCGTGGTTTCGGCGGTCCTGGCGACGATGACGTCCTTGCCGTCGGCGGTCTTGGCGGCCTTGGCCTGGCCGACCTGGATGTCGGCCAGCGCGGTCAGCGGCTGGCCGGGGGAGGCGGCCGGGGCGCCGGCCTGGCCGCCCGAAGGCGTGCCGGCGCTGCTGCCACAGGCGGTCAGGGCGACGGCGCCCACGGCGGCTCCGGCGACGGCGGCGCCGGTGGTGAGGACGGTGCGGCGGGAGAGCGGTTCGGCAGTCATGCCTGGATACACGGATGACGGCCCGATCCGGTTCACTCCGCCGGACGGCCGCACCGGATTGAACCTGAACGGGGGGTACCCCGTGTACAAGGGAGTAGGTTTCACCGGCACGGGGAGTGGTCATGATCGCGTGGGTGTTACGGGTGGTGGTGGCCGCCGGGCTGCTGGGTTCGGCCTGGGTGCACTACGTCCTCTGGCGTGACGGCTTCTCCGGCATCTCCGTGGTCGGCCCGCTGTTCCTGGTCAACGCCGTCGCCGGGCTGGTGATCGCGGCCGCGGTGCTGCTGTGGCGCCACTGGCTGCCCGCGCTCGCCGCGCTCGGGTTCGGGGCCGCGACCCTCGGCGCGTACCTGCTTTCGGTGACCGTCGGGTTCTTCGGCGTCCAGGAGCAGTTCGTCACCCAGGCCGAGGTGTGGGGCGTGGTCACCGAGGCGGCGTGCGTGGTCTTCGGTTTCGCCCTGTTGTTCTTCCGTGAACGCAGGCCCACGTGAAGAAGCCGGTCGAAGACCAGCTGATGCAGGCGCTGCACGAGGAACACGCGTCGGCACTCTGGTCGTTCGCCCTGCATCTCACCAGCGGGGACCGGGCGCGGGCGGAGGACGTGGTGCAGGAGACCCTGCTGCGGGCCTGGCGGAACCCGCGGGTGCTCGACCAGTCGACCGGCTCGGCCAGGTCCTGGCTGTTCACCGTGGCCCGCCGGATCGCCATCGACGACTGGCGCTCGGCCTCGTCGCGGTCCGAGGTGGTCACCGACGCGCCCCCGGAGCTCCCGGTGACCGACGGCACCGAACGCGCCGTGCAGGGCTGGGTGGTGGCCGAGGCGCTGGTCGAACTCTCGCTACGCCATCGTGAGGTGCTGCTGCTCTGCTTTTTCCAGGGTTGTTCCGTCGCGGACGCCGCGGCGAAGCTGGGTGTGGCCGAGGGGACGGTCAAGTCACGAACGCACTACGCGCTGCGGGCGTTGCGCCTGGTGCTTGAAGAGAGAGGGGTGACCCAGTGACCGCGCGACCCGAAGACCCGTTCACGAACTACGACGCCGCGTACGTGCTCGGCGCCCTTTCGCCGGACGACCGGCAGCAGTTCGAGCAGCACCTGCCCGACTGCGACCGCTGCGCGGCGTCGGTGCGCGAACTCGCCGGGCTCCCCGGGCTGCTGGCCCAGACGGGCGGGGTGCCCGCGCCTTCGGCGGGCCCGCCGCCCGCGTCGCTGCTGCCTGCCCTGCTGCAGCGCGTGCACCGGCGGCGTCAACGACGGTTCGCGCTCGTCGGCGGCGCGCTGGCCACCGCCGTCGCGGCCTGCGCGGCGCTCGTGGTCGTCCTGGTGACCGGGCCGGACACGGCGCCGGGGACCACGGTGGCCGCCGGGACCTCGATGACCGCGCTGGGCAGCTACCCGGTGCGGGCCGACGCGAGCCTCGGCGAGCAGGTCTGGGGCACGCGGGTGGAGATGTCGTGCAGTTACGGGGGCAACCGGACCGGCGACTACGTCCTGGTCACGGTCGGGCCGGACGGCCGGGTCACCGAGCTCGCCTCCTGGCAGGCGGTGCCCCAGGACACCGCCCGGATCGTCGTCAGCACGCCGCTGCACCGGGGTGACATCCGGGCGCTCGAGATCCGCACCAGGACCGGGATGCCCGTGCTGCGCCTCACCACCTGAGCCCGCCACCCGGTCGGGTGAAAATCGTGCCTGAAGCGCGCGAGCGGTCCGTTCGTGCTGGTCACGGCCTTGCCGGACGACGGTGGCGGCCGGAAGCTGGACGACGTGCACTGGGGAATGTCCGTCCTGCTCATCGCGTCCGGCGTGGCCACCGGCCTCCTGGCGCGGATACCGCTGCGCGCCGCCGTCGCGCCCGTCGCGGCCTGGCCGGTCGCCGTGCTGTCCGCGGCCGCGCTGGCCGTCGTCGCCTCCCGCCTGCAGGCCGGTGGCTGGCCCGCTCGGTGGCTGCCCGTGCCCTGGGTGCTGACCGTTTTCGCCGTGCCGCTCGCGCTGGCGGACCTGCGGCACCGCCGCCTGCCCGACGTGCTGACCCTGCCCGCCTACCCGGCGATCGCCGCCGCGCTGGCGGCCGCCGCCTGGGCCGACACCGCCCTGGGTGTCCGCGCCGCGCTGGGCGTCGTGGTGTTCGGCGTGGCCCACGCCGTGCTCCACCTGTGCTCACCCGCCTCGCTCGGCGCCGGGGACGTGAAGCTGGCCGGAAGCCTGGGCGCGGTGCTGGCCGCCGTGGGCTGGCCCGCCGTGGTGCTCGGCGCGGTCGCCGCGGCGCTGCTCAGCGCGGCGCTGGCGGCGGCCGGAGCGGTGCGGCGGTTCCTGCGCCCGGCCGCTGGGCAGTCCTCGGCCGCGCGCGGGGTGCCGCACGGGCCGGGTCTGCTGGCCGCGACCTGGTTGTTCGCGGTGTTCCCCGCTCCCGGATCGGGGGTGGCGGGGCGCTGGTAGCGGGTCCGCGGAGGAAGGGGAGGGTTGTGCTGACCCGATCGGGGCACCATGACAGGATCTATCGGGTGTTGCGCTGGATCACCGCAGGTGAATCACATGGGCCCGCTCTCGCCGCCGTGCTGGAAGGCATGGTCGCCGGAGTGCGTGTCACGACCGCCGATCTGTCCGAACAGCTGGCTCGCCGCCGTCTCGGCCTCGGCCGCAGTCCCCGGATGGGCTTCGAGACCGACCACGTCGAGTTCGTCGGCGGCGTGCGGCACGGGCTCACCCAGGGCGGCCCGGTCGCGGTGCAGATCCAGAACGCCGAGTGGCCGAAGTGGGAGCAGGTCATGGCTGCCGACCCGGTGGACCCCGAGGTCCTCGCCGGGCTCGCCCGCAACGAGCCGCTCACCCGGCCCCGGCCCGGCCACGCCGACCTGCCGGGCATGCAGAAGTACGGCTTCGAAGAGGCCCGTCCCGTGCTGGAGCGGGCGAGCGCCAGGGAGACGGCGTCGCGCACGGCGCTGGGCACGGTCGCGCGGGCGTACCTGCGGCAGCTGCTCGGGGTCGAGATCCTCAGCCACGTCGTGTCCATCGGCGGCGCGGAGGCCCCCGAGGGCCCGCTGCCGCTGCCGGGTGACCTCGAAGCCGTCGACGCCAGCCCGGTCCGCGCATTCTCCCAGGCCGGGACGGACGCGATGGTCGCCGAGGTCGACGCCGTCCGCAAGGCGGGCGACACCGTCGGCGGCGTGATCGAGGTGCTCGCGTACGGCCTGCCGCCGGGCCTCGGCTCGCACGTCCACTGGGACCGCAGGCTCGACGCCCGCCTCGCCGGCGCGCTCATGGGCGTCCAGGCGATGAAGGGGGTCGAGATCGGTGACGGCTTCACCACCGCCCGCCGCTGGGGCAGCCAGGCCCACGACGAGATCGACCCCGGCACTGGGCCGGTCGGGGTGACCCGCAGGTCCAACCGCGCCGGCGGGCTCGAAGGCGGCATCACCAACGGCGAGCCGCTGCGCGTCCGGGTGGCCATGAAGCCGATTTCCACCGTCCCGAAGGCACTGGCCACTGTGGACGTCACGACCGGCGAGCCCGCGGTCGCCATCCACCAGCGTTCCGACGTCTGCGCCGTGCCGCGCGCCGGTGTCGTGCTGGAGTCGGTGGTCGCGCTGGTGCTGGCCGACGCCGCGCTGGAGAAGTTCGGCGGCGACTCGCTCGTCGAGAGCAAGCGCAACGCCGATGGCTACCTGAAGGCGCTAGAGGAGCGCTGGTGAGCCCGCGGGCGGTCATCGTCGGCCCGCCGGGCTCCGGCAAGAGCACCGTGGGCCCGTTGCTCGCTGCCGAGCTCGGGGTGGCGTTCCGGGACAGCGACGACGACATCGTCGCCATCGCGGGCAAGGCGATCACCGACATTTTCACCGAGGACGGCGAGCCCGCGTTCCGCGCGCTCGAAGAGCAGGCCATCGCGCTGGCGCTGGCCGAGCACGAAGGCATCCTCTCGCTCGGTGGCGGTGCGCCGCTCGCCGAGGCCACGCGGGCCAGGCTCGCCGCGCACACGGTGCTGTTCCTCAACGTCGGGATGGCCGAAGGGGTGCAGCGCAGCGGCCTGTCCTCGGCGCGCCCGCTGCTCGCCGGGGTCAACCCGCGGGCGACGTACAAGGGCCTGCTCGACGCCCGGCTCCCGGTCTACCGGCAGGTGGCCACCATCGAGATCGCCACCGACAAGCGGACCCCCGCGCAGGTGGTGGCGCTGGCCGCCGCCGAGCTGGCCGAGCGGTCCGCGACAGGCCCCGCGTGACCCGCGTCGCGCTGGTGACGATGTTGGCCGCTGTCGTGCTCGGCTCGGCCGCGTGCGCGCAGGAGAGCAACCCGCCGGGCAGTGACGTCGTCGAAACCACCGACACCACCATCGCGTCCGCACCCGGCACGAGCGCCGTCGACGACGAGATCGTCAGGGCGGACGTGAAGATCACCCAGTGCGTCGCCGGCGCTTACACGCCGACGGTCGGGCTCGAGGTCGTCAACAGCGCGCTGGCCGCCCAGGGGTACGCGGTGACGGTGCGGATCAAGGACGCGACCGGCAAGGACGCCGGTGAAGCGGTGTTCGCGAAGAACCGCATGGACCCCGGCGAGCGGGTCACCGAAGACATTCCCGGCGACACCCCGGTGCAGGGCAAGATCACCTGCGCGGTCGCCACGGCGAAGCGGCTGCCGCCGAAATAGCCGAGCGGCCCAGAAGCAGCGAGGAGCACGATGTCCGACCCGGTCCGTATCCCGGTCAAGACCGCACGGCCCTACGAGGTGGTGATCGGCCGCGGCCTGCTCGGTGACCTGACCGCGCGGCTCGCCGACGCCTCCAAGATCGCGCTGGTGCACCCGCCCACGCTCACCGCGACGGCCGAGGCCATCCGCGACGAGCTGGTCGCCGCCGGGCTCGACGCGCACCGCGTGGAGATCCCCGACGCCGAGGACGGCAAGGCACTGTCGGTCGCGAGCTTCTGCTGGGAGGTCCTCGGCCGCATCGGCCTCGACCGCCAGGGCGTGGTCGTCGGGCTGGGCGGCGGTGCGGTGACCGACCTCGCCGGGTTCGTCGCCGCCACCTGGATGCGCGGCGTGCGGCTGGTCAACGTGCCCACCACGCTGCTCGGCATGGTCGACGCGGCCGTCGGCGGCAAGACCGGCATCAACACCGAGGCCGGGAAGAACCTGGTCGGCGTGTTCCACGAGCCGAGCGCGGTCTTCGTCGACCTTGCCACACTGGAGACGCTGCCCCCGAACGAACTCGTGGCCGGGATGGCCGAGGTGGTCAAGACGGGGTTCATCGCCGATCCCCGCATCCTCGAGCTGATCGAGGCCGACCCCGCCGCCGCGCTCGACACCCAGGGCGAGGTCCTCGCGGAGCTGGTCCGCCGCTCGATCCAGGTCAAGGCTGACGTGGTCACCGCCGACCTGCGCGAGTCGGACCTGCGCGAGATCCTCAACTACGGCCACACCCTCGCCCACGCCATCGAGCGCCGCGAGCGCTACCGCTGGCGCCACGGCGCGGCGGTGAGCGTCGGCCTGGTGTTCGCCGCGGAGCTCGCCCGCCTGGCCGGTCGCCTCGACGACGCCACGGCCGAGCGGCACGCGTCGGTGCTCCGCCTGCTCGGGCTGCCCACCACCTACGACGCGGACGCGCTCCCGCAGCTGCTGGAGAGCATGAAGGGCGACAAGAAGACCCGCTCCGGCGTGCTGCGCTTCGTCGTCCTCGACGCGCTGGCCAAGCCCGGCAGGCTGGAGGGCCCGGACCCGGTGCTGCTGGCCGCCGCGTACTCGGCGATCGCGGCCGAGGCCCCCAAGCCTGGCGGGAGCATCCTGCTGTAAAGGTCCCGTCGCGGGCTGGTCACCTCACCCGTTCGCGGCCTGCGCGGTGGTCTTCCGGTGGTCGAAATCCGGGTAGAACCTGCGCAGCAGGTCGAGCGTATCGGTGAAGCCGAGCTGGCCGGAGGTGCGGTTTTCGCCAAGGTAGGAATAGGTCAGCCGAGAACCCAGCACGGGGAAGAAGACCCGGGAAACGGTCCCGGTCGCGCCCATCGCGATGACGATCAGGTCGGCCTGGTCGCCGGTCTCGAGCAGAAGCGAAGCGAGTCGCTTCACGTCTTGGCCCGAGTTCGCCATCGTGGACACCTTGACGATGTCGGCGCCGGCTTCCTTCGCGTCCCTGACCACGGCCTTGAGGTCGGCGAGGGCTGGCGTGTGGTCGAAGTCGTGGTACGACACGATCGTCACCGCGTCGTGCTCCCGGCCCAGCGCGACCACGTCCGCCAGGATGTCCTGTGAGGACAGTTCGATGTCGACCGCGTCGGCCAGCGGGGCGACCGCGCGGAACAGTTCCAGCCGCTCCGCCCCTGTCCCGTGCCACCCGCCGCCCTCGTGCGCGGCGCGGACGGTGACCAGCACCGGCAGCTCGCCGAACGCGCGAACCTGGGCCACGACGTGCTCGGCGTCGGTCCGGACGAACTGGTCGACACGCAGTTCGGCGACGTCGACACCCAGCGCCCGCGCTTCGGCGGCCGCGCGCTCGCTGTCCTGGTCGCCGAAGCTGACAGCGACGAGCGGACCATCGCCGCGAAGCAGTGCGCGAACGGAATTCATTCTCGGGTGTCCTTCGATTCGATTGTTTCGCGGCCTTCCCCAGTTTCCCAGCTCCCAGTTTACCAGCCGCCAGTGCGGCGCCGACAAAAGACGAATCCGGCGGGGTTGCCGCACACTGATTTGGCGCGAGTACTGGAGATGCGCCGCCACCGGGTTTCCGGGAAACCGTTCATGAATTCCCGCGGACAACGGCCGGGATCGCAGATCTGCCCCGCGACGGCGCACTATCCGGTAAGTTGTCCGATCGTGATCGACATCCGTCACCGGCGTACCGGTTTCCCCCGCTCATGACCGTTCCCGGGCTGCGCACCGCTCGGCTGCGGTTGCGCGCGCTCACCGAGGCGGACACCGACGTGATCGTAAAGGTCTTCGGCTCCCCGGGCAGAGCCGCTACCTGGCGGCCGACTGGACCGATCCCGCGCAGGTCCGCGCGATGATGGACCGGCGGCTGGCCTACGACGGCCCTTCGGGCATGGGGCACTGGGCGATCGAGGTGGCGCAGGCTGTCGAGACGGACGCCGACGGTGTCGGGCTCGGCTCGTCGCGGCCCGCTCCCGAAGTGATCGGCATCGCGCACCTGAGGCCGTCAGTGGAGCTGCCCGGCGGGGTGGCCGAGATCGGTTACTACGTCGATCCGGCCTGCGGTGGGCTCGGGTACGCGACCGAAGCGGCGTCGGCGGTGCTCGCGCACGGGCTGACCACGCTCGGCCTGCCCGCGGTCTGGGCCTTGGTGCACGAGTCCAATGTGGCCAGTCTGAAAGTATTGGAGCGACTGGGTTTCCTCGACATGGGTGGCGGTGTCCACTATGGAGACACGCACCGCGTGCTGGTCGCGCTGCCGACCACGCACGGGCGGCCCCACCACCTCGAGCTGTGGGTGCCGGACCTGGCAAGGGCGGAGCGGAGCTGGGGCTGGCTGCTGGGCGAGCTGGGCTGGCGCGAGCACCAGCGCTGGCCCGCCGGGGTCAGCTGGAAGTCCGGCCCGGCCTACCTGGTCGTCGAGCAGTCGCCCGCGCTCAGCGCGGGCGCGCACGAGCGGAACCGGCCGGGGCTCAACCACCTCGCCCTGCACGTCGACACGCGCGCCAGGGTGGACGCGCTGCAGGGCAGTGCCCCGCGCCACGGCTGGCAGCCGCTGTTCGAGGATCGCTACCCGTATGCGGGCGGCGCCCGGCACGACGCGGCGTATTGGGAGAACTCCGACGGCTTCGAGGTCGAGCTCGTCGCCCTCGAAGGCCCACCGATCGAGGACGGCGTCACCCGACCGAGGTAGGTAATCGCTACACTCGGCCATCATGCGTCCGTATCGTCGTGGGGGCCGGCGACCCGCTCGTGTCCTCCTTGCCTCCGCGCTGGCCGTTTTCGTGCTGGCGGGCTGTAGTGACGGTTACGCACAGCCCCAGGCCGAGGGCGCGGGTGACCACCAAAGTGGCATCGGCGGCGAGAAGCCCCCGCCCCCCAAACCGCCCCGGCCCGTCGACGTAGCACTGGGCTCCGGCTCGGCCCGGCAGAGCGGCGGCGTGATCGCCGCTGGCGGCCAGGACGCGGTGTACAACTACGGCCCCTCGGTGATGCTCGACGGGGGCCGGACCCGGATGTGGTGGTGCAGCCAGTACGGCGTCGCCCAGCCCGCGGGCGACGACATCCTCTACGCCCAGTCGCCGTCGCCCGACGGCCCGTTCAGCGCCGCGGGCGCCGTGTTCTCGGGCGCCCCCGGCAACTTCGACGGCATGCACACCTGCGACCCGTCGGTGCTGCGGGTCGGCTCCACCTACTACCTGTACTACACCGGCGCGGCGGGCGACCACGCGCTCGGGAACTCCGTCGGGCTCGCCACCAGCACCGACGGCGAGCACTGGACCAGGGCCGGGAGCGGCGCGCCGATCCTGAACCCGTCGCACGACGTCCACCGGGACAACGTCTATGGCGCGGGCCAGCCGTCCGCGGTGTACCTCGATGGCTGGTTCTACCTGATGTTCACCGACACCACCGGCAAGGCCGCCGGCTGGAACGGCGCCGGGCAGTTCGTGCTCCGTTCTCGCGACCCGGCGTTCGGCTCCGGCGTCGAGGCGGCCGGTGACCACGGCTTCGCCGCGGTGGCGAACACGGCTTCGCCGCGGACCCGTTCGGTGGTGGACGCGTTCAGCTCCGACCTCATGTGGGTCGGCGCGCTGGACGCCTTCGTGATCGCCCACGAGGTCGACGGCGGCACCCAGCTCAGCTTCCGGACCCGCGACTTCACCGCCCAGCCGTACCTGCCCCTGCTGATACCCGGGGTGTGGAAGGAGGGGCCGGGACTGGTGCGCCGGCCGGACGGGCACGCGCCACTCTCCCCGGCCGAGCCGTGCGCCAGGGTGCCGTTCGACGTCGTCCGCTCGACCGCCATCGGCAGCGCGGGCGCCCCGACGGACCTGCGCCGGTTCGGCCTCGACGTCCAGGGCCTGCACGCCTGCGACAGCCAGGACAGCCTGCTGAGCACCCTCGACGGGGTGGCGATGCCGTCGCCGCAGCGGACGATGGACCTGGTGACCGGCGGCAAGCTGCTGCGCGTCGACCGCCGGTCCGTGGCCGCTTCGCTGGCCGGTGAGCTGCTCGGCAAGCGGTTGCCCATGATCGACCGGCTCCCGGTGGCGGCGCGGCTCAGCGCCGCGGCGCGGTTCGTCCGGGCCGACGCCCGCGGTATCGGCGCGCTCATCGACGGCAGGCTGTGGCCGGTGCCGGACGCGTCCGCCGCCGTGCGCAACGATTCGACCGTGGACCTGATCAGCACCCAGCAGTGGGACGCCTATCCGGCAGGGGCGCGCTAGCCGACGCTGGAGTCCAGGTCGGTCTCGGCCTCTTCGGCGGCGGGGGAGCGGCTCACCCGGCTGCCGAAGAACAGTCCGAGTCCCGCCGGGACGAGCACCAGCAGCGCGGAGAACGCGGCGCCGCCGGTCAGGGCCGCGCTGAGCTCGGACGCCCCCGTCTGGTCGACGAAGATCGCGCGCCCGACGACGTAGAGGATCCCGGCCAGCAGCCCGGTGATCAGCGAGGTGATGAACCAGACCTTGCCAGCCTCGGCCAGCCCGAGCCACGCGTCCACCGCGCTCCACAGCGCCGCCGCGCCGACCAGCACGGCCACCCCGATCGAGGTGACCAGTGTCGTGTCCGTCGGGGTGAAGACCTCGAATTCGGCGAGCAGGGTGAGCACCGCGCCGTGCAGCACGGCCATGACGAAGGAACGAATCAGCCAGGCCCGCATGACCCCGATGATAAACCGAACCCGCTGGTCCGGACGTCCGGCCCGCACTTTCCCCCGCCCGGACGCCTAGGCTGGCCGGGTGCCTGAACTCCACGCCCGCCGCCGCGCGGCGCTGCGGACCCTGCTCACCCGCGTCGGGGTCGACGCGCTGCTGCTCACCGACCTGCTCAACATCCGGTACCTGACCGGGTTCACCGGCTCCAACGCCGCCCTGCTGCTGCACACCGGCGGCGAGGAGCGGACGGTGTTCTGCACCGACGGCCGGTACACCGCCCAGTCCGCCGCCGAGGTGCCCGACCTGGAGCGCGTCCTGAACCGCGCCAGCGCCCTCGCGCTGGCGGACAAGGCGGCCGCCCAGGTGGCCGTCCACGGGCGAACGGGGTTCGAGAGCCAGCACGTGAGCGTCGAGCAGCACGAGACGATGAAGGTGCGGTTCGACCGCGTCGAGCTGATCCGCACCCCTGGTCTTGTCGAAGAGCTCCGGCTGGTCAAGGACGAGCACGAGGTCGCCGCGCTGAGCGAGGCCTGCGCCGCGGCCGACCGGGCGCTGGCAGACCTCGTCGCCGCCGGTGGCCTCCGGCCCGGCCGCACCGAGCTCGAAGTGGCCAGGGACCTGGAGAACCGCATGCTCGGGCACGGCTCCACCGGCCCGTCCTTCGACTCGATCGTCGCCGCCGGGGCGAACTCCGCGATCCCGCACCACCAGCCCACCGCGGCGGTGCTGGCGGCCGGGGACTTCGTGAAGCTGGACTTCGGCGCGACCTTCGACGGCTATCACTCCGACATGACCAGGACCTTCGTGCTCGGCGAGCCCGCGGACTGGCAGCGGGAGGTCTACGCGCTGGTCCGCCGCGCGCAGGCGGCCGGTTCGGCGGCGGTGAAACCGGGGGCCGAGGTGGCTGAAGTGGATTCCGCGGCCCGCCGGGTGATCGTCGCCGCGGGCCACGGCGAGGAGTTCGCGCACGGCCTCGGGCACGGCGTCGGGCTGCAGGTGCATGAGGCACCGAGCCTGGCGGCGGCGGGCGTCGGTACACTGACCGCCGGTATGGCGGTCACCGTCGAGCCTGGCGTGTATCTCGCGGGCCGCGGGGGCGTGCGCATAGAGGACACGCTGGTCGTGCGGGACGGTGCGCCCGAACTCCTCACCCAGAGCACCAAGGAACTCGTGGTCGTCTGAGGACGGCCCACCGGACGATCGACACAGGAGACTGCAAGCTCGTGGCCACCACCAACGACCTGAAGAACGGGCTCGTCCTCAACCTCGAGGGCAACCTTTGGACCGTCATCGCCTTCCAGCACGTGAAGCCGGGCAAGGGCGGCGCGTTCGTCCGCACGACGCTGAAGCACGTGATGACCGGGAAGGTCGTCGACAAGACGTTCAACGCGGGCACCAAGGTCGAGACCGCGACCGTCGACCGCCGGAACATGACCTACCTCTACAAGGACGGCCAGGACTTCGTGTTCATGGACGCCGACACGTTCGACCAGATCTCGGTGCTGCCCGAGACCGTCGCCGACAACGCGAACTACCTGCTCGAGAACACCGAGGTCCAGGTCGCGGTGCACGAGGGCGTCCCGCTCTACATCGAGCTCCCGACCTCGGTCGAGATCCTCGTCCAGCACACCGACCCCGGCCTGCAGGGCGACCGCTCGACCGGCGGCACCAAGCCCGCCACGCTGGAGACCGGTGCCGAGATCCAGGTGCCGCTGTTCCTCACCACGGGCGAGAAGATCAAGGTCGACACCCGTGACGGCCGCTACCTGGGCCGCGTCTCCAACTGATGAACTCGCCGGACAAGCTGCCCAAGCACCCCGACCGCGGCGGGCCGATCAGCCGCCGTCAGGCGCGCCGCCGCGCTGTCGAGATGATGTACGAAGCCGCGCAGCGCGGCGCCGACCCGGTCACCCTGCTGGCCGACCGGGTCGGGTCGGTCGAGGTCGACCCGATCGGGGACTACACGATCTCGCTGCTCGAGGGCGTCACCGCCCGCCGGTCGAGCATCGACGAGCTGCTGGCGGAACACTCCCAGGGCTGGACGCTCGACCGCATGCCGCCGGTGGACCTCGCCGTGCTGCGGGTCGGGGTCTACGAGCTGCTCTGGGCGGACGACGTCCCGGATCCGGTCGCCATCGACGAGGCCGTGGGCCTGGCGAAGGAACTGTCCACGGACGACTCGCCGAGGTTCGTCAACGGCGTGCTCGGCCGCATCGGCACCATCGCCGACAGGCTCCGAGCTGTGCTTTAAATCGCGCGACTGGGATCGCGCTGCCAGGGCGCTCCTTCTGCGCGCAAGTCGCGTCATGTTGGAGGGCGCCCTGCCATCGCGATCCCAGGGCCTTCGGCCAAAACGCGCGACTCCAAAAGATCAAGAGACTCGGGTCGCCTCAGCCGTGATCGCCTCAGCCGTGGTCGCCTCAGTTGTGGTCGAGTGTGGCTTTCAGTGGGCCTTTTCGGTCCCCGATCCGAGAAAAGGCCCACTGCGTCATCAATCTTCTTTGGACGGGCGCGCCTCGGGGGGGAGGACGCCCCAGTCGATGAGCTGCTCGGTCAGCTCGCCCGGTGTCATGTCGTAGATGATCGCGAGTGACCGCAGGTCCTCGGTGCGGATCGAGAGCACCTTGCCGTTGTAGTCGCCGCGCTGGCTCTGGATGGTGGCGGCGTAGCGGGCCAGCGGGCCGACCTTCTCCGCCGGGAGCTGCTGCAGGCGCTCCAGGTTTATGACGATCTTCGTGGCGGGTTCGGCACCCGAGGGCACGCGGCCCTCCGGCAGCAGTTCGACCACCGGCACGCCGTAGAAGTCGGCCAGTTCGGCCAGCTTCTGGACGGTGACGGCCCGATCGCCACGCTCGTACGAGCCGACGACGACGGCCTTCCAGCGGCCGCCGGACTTCTGCTCGACCCCGTGCAGGGACAGGCCCTGCTGCTGGCGGATCCCGCGGAGCTTGGCCCCGAGCGCCTTGGCGTAATCGCCCATCTGCTGGTTCTCCGTTTCCTCACCCCCGCCTCGGTCGGGATGACCGGTCCAGGGGACTCTTGAGTCGAATACTCAGAGTAATGGTTACGCATAGTTGTCACCAGGTCAAGCAGAACGTCGATCGAGCTGCGGATATCCCACCGGCGAGACGTGCCACACCACCCGTAAGGCTGAGTGGATGCCCTGCTACTGTCGGTACGATTTCCTGGGCAAGCAGGAGATCGACGTCCTTTAAGGACCCGTCCAGAGAGGCGGGGAAGGAGGTCCGCCTTGTCGTCACGTCCGCGTGGCGCGGCGGAACCGGCCGGCGAGCGCGAGCTGCTCACCGCCGGGGATGTCGCGCGCACCATCGCCCGAATGGCCCATCAGGTCATCGAGAAGACCGCACTCGGTGCGGGAACGGCCGAAAGTCCTGGGCCGCCCGTGTTGCTCGGCATTCCGACCAGGGGTACGCCACTGGCCGTCCGGCTCGCCGAGAAGGTCCACGAGTTCTCCGGGATCCGGCCACCGACCGGCGCTCTCGACGTCACCCTCTACCGCGACGACCTGCGCAGACGGCCCACCCGCGCCCTCGAGCAGACGCAGCTGCCCCCGTCGGGCATCGACGACCGGGTGGTGATCCTGGTCGACGACGTGCTGTTCTCCGGCCGGACCATCCGCGCCGCGCTCGACGCGCTGCGGGACCACGGCCGCCCCCGCGCCGTCCAGCTCGCCGTGCTGGTCGACCGCGGCCACCGTGAGCTGCCCATCCGCGCCGACTACGTGGGCAAGAACGTGCCCACCGCCCGTGCCGAGGGGGTTTCGGTCCTGCTGTCCGAAGTGGACGGCAGGGACGCGGTGCTGTTGCGCGCGCAGGCCGAAGGAGAAACCCCGTGAAGCACCTGCTCGCCACCGAAGGGCTCGATCCGGCGCTCGCCACGGCCGTGCTCGACACCGCCGACGAGCTCAAGCACACCCTGCTCGGCCGCGAGGTCCGCAAGCTGCCGACGTTGCGCGGCCGCACGGTGATCACCCTGTTCTACGAGAACTCGACCCGGACGAGGGTCTCGTTCGAGATCGCCGGCAAGTGGATGAGCGCCGACGTGATCAACGTTTCGGCGTCGAGTTCCTCGGTGAACAAGGGCGAGTCCCTGCGGGACACGGCGTTGACGCTGGCCGCCGCGGGCGCCGACTGCGTGATCGTGCGGCACCCGGCTTCCGGTGCCGCGCACCGGCTTTCGGGCTGGCTCGCCGAGGCAGGGACGGCCGTGGTCAACGCGGGTGACGGCACCCACGAACACCCCACCCAGGCGCTGCTCGACGCCGCGACCCTGCGGGAACGGCTCGGCGGCATCGAAGGCCGCCGGATCGCCATCGTGGGTGACGTCCTGCACAGCCGGGTCGCCCGGTCGAACATCCACCTGCTGGCCTCGCTCGGCGCGGAGGTCGTGCTCGTCGCCCCGCCGACACTGCTGCCGCCCGGGGTCGAGAGCCTGCCCGTGACAGTCTGTCACGAACTGGACGCGGAACTGCCCGCCGTGGACGCGGTGATGTTGCTCCGCGTGCAGGCCGAGCGGATGGTTGGCGGGTTCTTCCCCTCCGCTCGTGAGTACTCGATCGCGTACGGGCTCAACGAGAACCGTCTCAAGCTGATGCCCGAGCACGCCGTGGTGCTGCATCCCGGGCCGATGCTGCGGGGCATGGAGATCTCTTCGGCCGTCGCCGATTCCCCGGCGTCGGCCATCACCGAACAGGTCCGCAACGGCGTCCACGTCCGGATGGCGGTCCTGTACCACCTGCTTGCCGGAGAAGGAGAAGCTGCGTGACCGCGGTTCTGATCAAGGGCGCCAAGCTGTACGGCGAAGGCGATCCGGTCGATGTCCTGATCGAGAACGGCGTGCTCGCGCGCATCGGCACGGGCATCGAGGCCGCCGAGGCCGCCGAAGATACCGAGGTGATCGAGGCGGCGGGCCAGGTGCTGCTGCCCGGGTTCGTCGATCTGCACACCCACCTGCGGGAACCGGGCCGTGAGGACGCCGAGACCATCGCCACCGGGTCCGCCGCGGCGGCGCTGGGCGGCTACACCGCGGTGTTCGCCATGGCCAACACCGACCCGGTCGCCGACAACGCGGTGATCGTCGACCACGTGTGGCGGCGCGGGCAGGAGGTCGGCCTCGTCGACGTTCACCCGGTCGGGGCGGTCACGGTCGGCCTGAAGGGCGAGAAGCTCGCCGAGCTGGGCACGATGGCCAAGTCGCGGGCCCGGGTCCGGGTGTTCTCCGACGACGGCCTGTGCGTGGCGGACCCGCTGCTCATGCGCCGCGCGCTGGAGTACTCGACCGCGCTCGACGTCGTCATCGCGCAGCACGCCGAGGAGCCGAGGTTGACCGTCGGCGCGCAGGCGCACGAAGGTGAGCAGTCGGCTCGGCTCGGCTACACGGGCTGGCCCGCTTCGGCCGAGGAGTCCATCGTGGCCCGCGACTGCCTGCTCGCGAAGCACGCCGGAGCCCGGCTGCACGTGTGCCACGTGTCCACTTCGGGCACCACGGACATCCTGCGCTGGGCGAAGGACCGCGGCACGAAGGTCTCCGCCGAGGTCACCCCGCACCACCTGCTGCTCACCGACGAGCGGCTGTCGACCTACGACCCGATCAACAAGGTCAACCCGCCGTTGCGGACCGGCGGTGACGCCGAGAAGCTGCGTGCGGCGCTGGCGGAGGGCGTCATCGACTGCGTGGCCACCGACCACGCGCCACACGCCGTGCAGGACAAGGACTGCGAGTGGAGCGCGGCGAGGCCGGGCATGCTCGGCCTGCAGACCGCGCTGTCGATCGTGGCCGAGACCATGGTCAAGACCGGGCTGCTCGACTGGCGCGGCGTCGCGCGGGTGATGAGCGAGCGGCCCGCCGAGATCGGCAACCTGCCCGACCACGGGCGTCCGCTGGCCGAGGGGGAGCCAGCCAACCTGGCGCTGGTCGACCCCGACGCGGAGTGGACGGTGCGCGGCGCGGAGCTCGCGAGCATCGCGGGTAACACCCCGTACGAGGGAATGCGGCTGCCCGGCGTGGTGACCGCCACCGTGTTGCGCGGGCGCATCACGTCGCGGGAAGGGAAAATCCAGTAATGGAACGGCTCCTCCTGGTTCTCGCGATCGTCGTGTTCTTCCTGCTGTGCCTGGTGGCCATGCGGCGCGGCTGGAAGCGCAAGGCCCGCGTGCAGAGCGTCCGGGTGCCGCTGTTCCCGGAGATCCCCGCGGACCTCGGCGAACCCCTGCTGGCCGACTCCGGCCTGTACATCAGCACCACCAGCGCGGGCGACTGGCAGGACCGGATCGTCACCCGGGGTGCGGGGATCCGCACCAAGGCGAGCTGGCGGCTGCACGAAAGCGGTGTCGCGATCGAGCGCGCCGGCGGCCCGGACTTCTTCATCCCGGCCGAGGACATCACCGGCGCCCGCGCCTCCGGCCAGATCGCCGGCAAGGTGATGGGCAACGAAGGCCTGCTGATCATCACCTGGCTCGCCGGGCAAGTGCCGCTGGACACCGGTTTCCGCGGCGACCTCGACGTCTATCCACAGTGGATCGAGCGGTTGGCGCCCCAAGACCAGACCATCGACCCCGAACTCAAAGGAGGTGCCCAGTGAGCACCAACGGCACTAGGACACCCGCCGCGCTGGTTCTGGAGGACGGCCGGGTGTTCCGCGGCGCGGCTTACGGCGCGCGCGGCACCGCACTCGGCGAGGCCGTTTTCTGCACCGGGATGACCGGCTACCAGGAAACCCTGACCGACCCGTCGTACCACCGCCAGATCGTGGTGCAGACCGCGCCGCAGATCGGCAACACCGGCTGGAACGACGAGGACGACGAGTCGGCCCGCATCTGGGTCTCCGGCTACGTCGTCCGCGACCCCGCGCGCACCCCGTCGAACTGGCGCTCGAAGCGTTCGCTCGACGACGAGCTCGCGAACCAGGGCGTCGTCGGCATCTCGGAGATCGACACCCGCACGCTGACCCGCCACCTGCGCGAGCAGGGCGCGATGCGCGCCGGGGTCTTCTCCGGCGACGCGCTGCGGGCGGACGAGGACATGCTCGCCGAGGTCCGCGCAAGCCCCGCGATGAAGGGTGCCGACCTCGCGGGCGAGGTCAGCACGAAGCAGCCGTACGTCGTGGCGGCGCAGGGGGAGCGGCGCTTCCGGGTGGCCGCGCTCGACCTCGGGATCAAGTCGAACACCCCGCGCCAGCTGGCGGCGCGCGGCATCGAGGTCCACGTGCTGCCGTCGTCGAGCTCGCTCGAGGACCTGCTGGCGGTCGGGCCGGACGGGGTGTTCCTGTCCAACGGCCCCGGCGACCCGGCGACCACCGCGCACGCCACCGAGCTGACGAAAGCCGTGCTGCAGCGCGAAATCCCACTGTTCGGCATCTGTTTCGGCAACCAGATCCTCGGCCGCGCGCTGGGGCTCGGGACGTACAAGATGCGCTACGGCCACCGCGGCGTCAACATCCCGGTGATCGACGTCGCGACCGGCCGGGTCGCGATCACCGCGCAGAACCACGGGTTCGCCCTCGAAGGCGAGCCGGGCCAGACGTTCGAGTCGCCGTTCGGCGCCGCCCAGATCAGCCACTACTGCCCGAACGACAACACCGTCGAGGGCGTCCGCTGCTCCGACGTCCCGGCGTTCTCGGTGCAGTACCACCCCGAGGCGGCGGCCGGTCCGCACGACGCCGCCCCGCTGTTCGACGAGTTCGTCGGCTTGATGGAGAAGACCGCTGGGAAGGCCGGCTGATGCCAAGCGCACTGGCTCCACGGCCGTCCATCGAGCGGCTGGTAGTGCGGAATTATCGCGTGTTGCGGGACGTGAGCTTCGACAAGCTGACGCCTTTTACGGTGCTGTTCGGTCCCAACGGTAGTGGCAAGTCGACAGTCTTCGACGTTTTTGCCTTCCTGCATGAGGCCTTTACCACGAACCTTCGCCGGGCATGGGACGCGCGAGGGCGGATAAGTGAGATCCGCAGCCGGGGAAGCTCGGGTCCGGTGAGTTTCGAGATCAAGTACCGTGACCCGGAAACTCGGCGGCTCGTCACTTACCGGTTGGCGATCGACGAAGTGAACGGCTCACCGGTGGTCGTCGACGAGTTGCTGCGCTACACAACAGCACCGGGTCAAGGTCGACCGACGGAGATTCTGAAATTCTCGCGTGGGGTTGGCGAACTCTACGATGCAGCGCGGGCTGGAAAAACATCAGAACAGCTCGACAGCCCGGATCTGCTCGCTGTGAGCAGTCTGGGGCAACTCAGCCGGTTCCCCCAGGTCGCGGCGCTTCGGCGGTTCATCACCGGGTGGTATTTGTCCTACCTCAACATCGACAGCGTCAAGACTCAGCCCATGGCGGGTCCACAGGACAAGCTGTCGGTCGATGGGCACAACCTCGCGAACGTCGTTCAGTACTTGAGTGAGCAGCACCCTGAGCGGCTGAACCGGATCTTCGCAGTACTGGGCCGACGTGTCCCCAGCCTTGCCAAGGTCGACTCTGAGCAGATGCCGGACGGACGGCTGCTGCTCCGTCTGACCGACCGTCCGTTCGATGTTCCTGTGCTCGCCAGATTTGTTTCCGATGGCACGTTGAAGCTGCTGGCCTATCTGACAGTCTTGTTTGACCCAGATCCCGCACCCATCGTCGGCATTGAGGAGCCGGAGAACCAGCTTCATCCGAAATTGCTGTACCCGCTGGCGGAGGATGTCCGTGCCGCGTCGGAGCGCAGCCAGGTCTTGGTCACCACGCATTCCCCGTATTTCGCCGACGCGCTCTACCCGAAGGAGATGTGGGCGCTGTACCGCGACGAGAACGGCTTCACTCGTAATGTTCGGGCTTCGGAGATCAGAACGCTGATGGCGATGGTCGATGCGGGCGGCTTGCTAGGCAGTCTCTGGATGGAGGGCTACTTCGGTCTGGGTGATCCCCTTACCCGTTCGGGGCGTCCCAAGTGACCGAACCGATCAGCTTGGAGATCCTGGTGGAAGAACGGTCCGCGAAGCAGGCATTGGACATCTTGCTGCCAAGGATCGTGCCTGCTGTCCCGT
The DNA here is from genome assembly GCF_035828755.1 of Amycolatopsis sp. H20-H5. Classification (NCBI taxonomy): domain Bacteria; kingdom Bacillati; phylum Actinomycetota; class Actinomycetes; order Pseudonocardiales; family Pseudonocardiaceae; genus Amycolatopsis; species Amycolatopsis sp. H20-H5. Next base: position 19,401 of record NZ_JAYMZS010000109.1, read on the forward strand.
TTGAAATCCGGGAATTCCAAGGTAAAGATATGCTGGTGAAAGAACTACCCCGCCGCTTCGCCGGTTACGCCGAACGGATGAGGTGGGAACGGCTCAAGGTCGTGGTAGTCGTCGACCGTGATGACGATGACTGCAAGGATCTCAAACGCCGGCTGGAGGGCCTTGCTGAGAAAGCCGGTTTGTCCACGACCGCCTCGGTGGCGCGGCAGGTGCTCACCCGGATCGTGATCGAAGAACTCGAATCCTGGTTCTTCGGTGACGTGTCGGCTTTGCGGCAGGCGTATCCCCGTATCCCGTCCAGTCTGGGCAACCAGGCGAAGTATCGCGATCCTGACGGTATCGGTGGTGGCACCTGGGAAGCGCTCGCGCGCTTGCTGGCGAAGCACGGTTACCACAAACCTGGTCTCGCCAAGCTCCAGCTAGCCAAGGACGTGGCTACCCACATGGATATCGAGAACAATCGTTCGCAGAGTTTTCAGGTCTTCCGCGACGGAGTGCGGCGCCTGGTGAGTGAGGAAAGCTAATGCCCAAGAGGACTGACATCTCCCACGTGCTCGTCATCGGGTCCGGCCCGATCGTGATCGGCCAAGCCGCGGAGTTCGACTACTCCGGCACCCAGGCGTGCCGCGTGCTGCGCGAAGAAGGCCTGCGCGTCAGCCTGGTGAACTCCAACCCGGCCACGATCATGACCGACCCGGAGTTCGCCGACGCCACCTACATCGAGCCGGTCACGCCGGACTTCGTCGAGAAGGTCATCGCGGCCGAAAAAGCGCTGGGACGGCCCGTCGACACCATTCTCGCCACGCTCGGCGGGCAGACCGCGCTGAACTGCGCTGTCGCCTTGCACGAGCGCGGGGTGCTCGACAAGTACGGGGTCGAGCTGATCGGCGCGGACATCGACGCCATCCAGCGCGGCGAGGACCGGCAGAAGTTCAAGAACATCGTCGCCGACGTCGGGGCGCAGACGCCCCGCAGCGCGGTGTGCAACTCCATGGCGGAGGTCCGCGCGACGGTGGCCGACCTCGGCCTCCCGGTCGTCATCCGGCCGTCGTTCACTATGGGGGGCTTGGGTTCCGGCCTGGCTTACACGCCCGAGCAGCTCGAGCGGCTCGCGTCGACCGGGCTCGACGAGTCGCCGGTCACCGAGGTGCTCATCGAGGAGAGCGTGCTCGGCTGGAAGGAGTACGAGCTCGAGCTGATGCGCGACAAGAACGACAACGTCGTGGTCGTCTGCTCGATCGAGAACATCGACGCGATGGGCGTGCACACCGGCGACTCGGTGACCGTCGCGCCGACGATGACGCTGACCGACCGTGAGTACCAGGTCATGCGCGACGTCGGCATCGACGTGCTGCGCGCGGTCGGCGTCGACACCGGCGGCTGCAACATCCAGTTCGCGATCAACCCGGCCGACGGCCGGATGGTCGTCATCGAGATGAACCCCCGCGTCTCGCGCTCGTCCGCGCTGGCGTCGAAGGCCACCGGGTTCCCGATCGCCAAGATCGCCGCGAAGCTCGCCATCGGCTACACGCTCGACGAGATCACCAACGACATCACCCGCGAGACCCCGGCCGCGTTCGAGCCGGCGCTCGACTACGTCGTCGTCAAGATGCCGCGGTTCGCCTTCGAGAAGTTCCCCGGCGCGGACCCGACGCTGACCACGACGATGAAGAGCGTCGGCGAGGCCATGTCGTTCGGCCGCAGTTTCCCCGAGGCGCTCGGCAAGGTGATGCGGTCGATCGAGACCAAGGCCAGCGGGTTCTGGACGCTGCCGGACCCCGAGGGCGCCTCGCTGGAGTCGTCGCTCGAGTCGCTGCGGGTGCCGAAGGAAGGCCGCTTGTACGAGGTCGAGCGGGCGCTGCGGTTCGGCGCGACGGTCGAGCAGGTGCACGAGGCCAGCGGCATCGACCCGTGGTTCATCGACCAGGTCGCGCTGATCGGCGAGGTCGGGGCGGAGGTCAGCGACGCCCCGGTGCTCGACGGCGGCCTGCTGCGCCGCGCGAAGCGGACCGGCCTGTCCGACCGTCAGATCGCGGCGCTGCGGCCCGAGCTGGCGGGGGAGGACGGCGTCCGCACGCTGCGCCACCGCCTCGGCGTCCGCCCGGTCTACAAGACTGTGGACACCTGCGCGGCCGAGTTCGCGGCCAACACGCCTTACCACTACTCGGCCTACGAGACCGACCCCGGCGCCGAGTCCGAGGTCGCTCCCCAGACCGAGAAGCCGAAGGTGCTGATCCTCGGCTCCGGGCCGAACCGCATCGGGCAGGGCATCGAGTTCGACTACTCGTGCGTCCACGCCGCGATCGCGCTGCGCGAGGCCGGGTTCGAGGCCGTGATGGTCAACTGCAACCCCGAGACCGTCTCGACCGACTACGACACCTCGGACCGGCTGTACTTCGAGCCGCTGGCCTTCGAGGACGTCCTCGAGGTCGTGCACGCGGAGCAGCAGTCCGGCACGGTCGCCGGGGTCATCGTGCAGCTCGGCGGGCAGACGCCGCTGAGCCTGGCGCAGCGGCTCTCCGACGCGGGGGTGCCGGTCGTCGGCACCACGCCCGAGGCGATCAACCTGGCCGAGGACCGCGGCGCGTTCGGCGAGGTCCTCACCGACGCCGGGCTGCCCGCGCCGCGCTACGGCACGGCGACCTCGTTCGAGGGCGCCAAGCGCATCGCCGACGAGATCGGCTACCCGGTCCTCGTGCGGCCCTCCTACGTGCTCGGCGGGCGCGGCATGGAGATCGTCTACGACGAGCAGACCCTCGCCGGGTACATCAAGCGGGCCACCGAGGTCTCGCCGGAGCACCCGGTGCTGGTCGACCGGTTCCTCGACGACGCCATCGAGATCGACGTCGACGCGCTCTACGACGGCGAGGACCTCTACCTCGGCGGTGTGATGGAACACATCGAGGAGGCCGGGATCCACTCCGGCGACTCCTCGTGCGCGCTGCCGCCGATCACGCTGGGCCAGACCGACCTGCAGGCCGTCCGCCGCTCCACCGAGGCCATCGCGCGCGGGGTCGGGGTGCGCGGGCTGCTCAACGTCCAGTACGCGCTCAAGGACGACGTGCTCTACGTCCTGGAGGCCAACCCCCGGGCGTCGCGGACCATCCCGTTCGTGTCGAAGGCCACGGCGGTGCCGCTGGCGAAGGCCGCGGCGCTGATCATGACCGGGTCGTCGATCAAGGACCTCCGCGCGTCGGGCGTGCTCCCGGCCGAAGGGGACGGCGGCGAGCTGCCCGCCGACTCGCCGGTCGCGGTCAAGGAGGCCGTGCTGCCGTTCCACCGCTTCCGCACCCCGGAAGGCCACGGCGTCGACTCGCTGCTCGGGCCGGAGATGAAGTCCACCGGCGAGGTGATGGGCGTCGATGTGTCCTTCGGTAAGGCGTTCGCCAAGTCGCAGGCCGGTGCGTACGGCTCGCTGCCGGTCTCGGGCAAGGTGTTCGTCTCGGTCGCGAATCGCGACAAGCGCTCGCTGGTGTTCCCGGTGAAGCGCCTGGCGGACCTCGGGTTCGACATCCTCGCCACCTCCGGCACCGCGGAAGTGTTGCGGCGCAACGGAATCGCCTGCACGGTCGTGCGCAAGCACTACCAGGGCAGCACCGAGGCGGAGCCGAACATCGTCGACCTGATCCTCGCGGGCGGGGTCGACATGGTGATCAACACCCCGTACGGCAACAGCGGCCCGCGCATCGACGGCTACGAGATCCGGACGGCGGCGGTGTCCCGCGACATCCCGTGCATCACCACCATCCAGGGCGCGGGCGCGGCCGTGCACGGCATCGAGGCGCTCATCCGCGGTGACATCGGCGTCAAGTCCCTGCAGGAGCTCCAAGCTGCCCTGCGCGCCAAATCCTGACCCGACTGTCGTGACTGCCCCTGAAGGCCACCATCACGGCGTTAAACGCCGTGAGGCCCGTCGCCGACGAGGCGACGGGCCTTTGAAAACACAGTGGCCTTCAGGGGCATCTAGGCCCGGAAGGGGCTGAGCTGAAGTGAGTGAACGGTTCGGGGCGAGGCTGGCGAAGGCGATCGCGGCCAGGGGCCCGTTGTGCGCGGGGATCGACCCGCATCCCGGGTTGATCGAGGCCTGGGGCCTGCCGGTCGACGCCTCGGGGCTGGAGAAGTTCGCGCTGACGGCGGTGGAGGGCATCGCGGGCGAAGTCGCGATCGTCAAGCCGCAGTCGGCGTTCTTCGAGGCGTTCGGTGCCGCTGGGGTGGCCGTGCTGGAGAAGGTCATCGAAGGCGTCAAAGCCGCCGGGGCACTGGTGCTGCTGGATGTCAAGCGTGGCGACATCGGCTCGACGATGGCGGCCTACACCGCGGCTTACCTGGCCGATGGGGCCGCGCTGGAGGCCGATGCGATCACGGTGTCGCCCTACCTCGGGTTCGGCTCGCTGGAGCCCGCGCTGGCGGCCGCGCGCACCGGTGGCAAGGGCCTGATCGTGCTCGCGCGAACGTCCAATCCGGAGGCTCACGCATTGCAGAACGCGTTGCTGCCCAACGGAAAGACCGTGGCGCAGGACATAGTGGACGCTGCGGCCGCGTGCAACGGATGCGCCGAACCACTCGGTGACATCGGGGTGGTCGTCGGCGCCACGATCGGCCGTGGAGAGCTCGATCTGAGCCGGTTGAACGGTCCGGTGCTGGCGCCCGGTTTCGGCGCCCAGGGGGCGACCGCGGCCGATCTGCGGGCCCTTTTCGGCGCCTCGCTGCCGGGCGTGCTCCCGGCGTCCTCACGCGACATCCTCAAGCACGGACCGGACGTGGAAGCCTTGCGTACCGCCGTTCGGCGTACTGCGGAATCGCTCAACGCCCCGAAGGGCCTCAACTCCCTGGAAAACGGCCAATAGCAGGCCCCGCAAACAGCCGTTATCAGCCACCCCCGCATTGTGGCCGGAGGTCACGGGTGGGTACCGTCGCGTCACCCACCCAGATTTGAGAACTACCGGAGGAAAACGTGGCACTTCCCCAGCTGACAGAGGAACAGCGCGCTGCGGCGTTGGTGAAGGCCGCCGCCGCCCGCCGCATCCGTGCTGAACTGAAGGAGCGGCTGAAGCGGGGCGGTACCACTCTGGTCGACGTGCTGAAGCAGGCCGAGGAGAACGAGGTCCTCGGCAAGATGAAGGTGTCGGCTCTGCTCGAGGCCCTTCCGGGCGTCGGCAAGGTTCGCGCCCAGCAGACCATGGAGAAGCTGGAGATCGCTCCCAGCCGCAGGCTCCGCGGCCTCGGTGACCGGCAGCGCAAGGCGCTGCTCGCCGAGTTCAGCGCGGAGTGAGCGGCTTCGGTCACGACGGCCGGGTGATCCCGGGCGCTGACCGCGACAGTGAGCCGGTGACGGGGATTGACCCCCGGCACCGGCTCACGGTCGTATCGGGGCCGTCGGGTGTCGGGAAGTCGAGCGTGGTGGGGGAGCTGCGCAAGCTCGAACCGGACATCTACTTCAGTGTTTCGGTGACGACCAGGAAGCCGCGGCCCGGCGAGGTCGACGGGCACCACTACCACTTCATCGACCGGGCCGAGTTCGACGCCATGGTCGCCGACGGTCGCCTGCTGGAGCACGCCGAGTTCACCGGCAACTGCTACGGCACGCCGCGGGAGCCCGTGGAGCGCGCGCTGGCCGACGGCAGGCACGCGATCCTGGAGATCGAACTGCAGGGCGCGCGCCAGGTGCGCGTGGCGATGCCGACGGCCCGGCTGGTCATGCTGATGCCGCCGTCGTGGGACGAACTGGTCGGGCGGCTCACCGGCCGCGGCACCGAGAACGAGGCCGCGGTGCTCGCGCGGCTGGCGGAAGCGGAGCGTGAGCTCGCCGCCGCCGGGGAGTTCGACGAACGCCTGGTGAACGCCGACGTGCGTACCGCCGCTGAGCAGTTGCTAGACTTGATAACTGGCGGCACCGAAATTCACAAAATTTCTGATATGGAGCATCACGAGTGACTGTTCAGTTGGGCACGCTGGGTATCCAGGAAGAGCTCGAAGGCATCACCAACCCGCCCATCGACGACCTGCTCGAGAAGGTCAGCTCCAAGTACGCCCTGGCGATCTACGCGGCCAAGCGCGCGCGTCAGATCAACGACTACTACGCCCAGCTGGGCGAGGGTCTGCTGGAGTACGTCGGCCCGCTCGTCGAGCCGGGCCCGCGCGAGAAGCCGCTGTCGATCGCCCTGCGCGAGATCCACGGTGGACTCCTTGAGCACACCGAAGGCGAGTAACTGCGCCACGCGGGTGGCGGCACCCGAGGCGGCCACAAGGCGCGGCACGGCCGAAGGCCACGCTAGCTCGGCGGTAGGGCGTTGACCACCGTGAGTGACGCTGGGTCGTCGCGGCGCCCTGGTGACGAGATCGCGGTCCCGCGCGAGCTCGCCGAAAACGCGGCGAACAAGCCCAAGGTCGTCCTGGGCGTGGGCGGCGGGATCGCCGCCTACAAGGCCTGTGAAGTGCTGCGCGGACTGACCGAAAGCGGTCATGACGTCCGTGTGGTGCCCACGGAGGCCGCGTTGAACTTCGTCGGCGCGGCCACCTTCGAGGCACTGTCCGGGCACCCGGTGCACACCGGTGTGTTCACGGAAGTGCCCGAAGTGCAGCACGTGCGCGTCGGCAAGGGGGCCGACCTGGTCCTGGTGGTCCCGGCGACGGCGAACCTGCTGGCCAAGGCCGCGCACGGCCTCGCGGACGACCTGCTGACGAACACCCTGCTCACCGCCCGGTGCCCGGTCGCCTTCTTCCCGGCGATGCACACGGAGATGTGGGAGCATCCCGCGACCCGCGACAACGTGGCGCTGCTGCGCTCGCGCGGGCTGGTCGTCACCGAGCCCGCCGCGGGCAGGCTGACCGGCAAGGACACCGGCAAGGGACGCCTCGCCGACCCCCGCGAGATCGTCGACCTGGCCCGCTTGCTGCTCGCCGCGCCGGATTCGCTCCCGCGAGACCTCGAGGGCCGCCGCGTCGTCATCTCCGCCGGTGGCACCCGCGAGCCGCTCGACCCCGTCCGCTACCTGGGCAACCGCTCCTCCGGCAAGCAGGGCTACGCGCTGGCCAGGGTCGCCGTGCACCGCGGCGCCGAGGTCACGCTGATCGCCGCGCACACCGTCGAGCTGCCGGACCCCGCGGGCGCCTCGGTCACCCACGTGTCCACCGCGCAGGAGCTGCGCGAAGCCGTGCACGCCGCGGCCGTGGACGCCGACGTCGTCGTGATGGCCGCCGCGGTGGCCGACTTCCGCCCGGCAGGCGTGGCCCCGCACAAGATCAAGAAGTCCGACGACCAGCCGGACCCGGTCATCACCCTGGACCGCAACGCCGACATCCTCACCGAGCTGGTCCGCGACCGGCGCCCCGGCCAGCTCATCGTGGGCTTCGCCGCGGAGACCGGGGACGAGCACGGCAGCGTCCTGGACCACGCGCGGGCCAAGCTCAAGCGCAAGGGCGCCGATCTGCTGGTCGTCAACGCGGTCGGCGACGGCAAGGCGTTCGAGGTCGAGGACAACTCGGGCTGGCTGCTCGGCACGGACGGGACCGAGACCCCTATACCCCTGGGCGCGAAAGCGCAACTTGCCGCCGCCGTGTGGGATGAAGTTGCAGCTTTGTCCCAGGATTGAGCAGTTCTCCAGCGGGGTAACGGTACGCTGGCTCGGTACGATTAAGGGGAACCTAAGCCCCGAGAACGAGGAAGTGAGCGAGAGCCGTGACCGCGTCCACCAGCAGGTTGTTCACCTCCGAGTCCGTGACCGAGGGTCACCCGGACAAGATTTGCGACGCGATCAGTGATTCCATCCTGGATGGCCTGCTCGCCAAGGATCCGCGAAGCCGTGTCGCGGTGGAGACCCTCATCACCACCGGCCAGGTCCACGTCGCCGGAGAGGTGACGACCGAGGCCTACGCCGACATCCCGACCATCGTGCGTGAAGTGATCCTGCGCATCGGCTACGACTCCTCCGCGAAGGGGTTCGACGGCAACTCGTGCGGTGTGAACGTCGCCATCGGTTCCCAGTCGCCCGACATCGCGCAGGGCGTCGACACCGCCTACGAGTCCCGCGTCGAGTCCGACGACGACGAGATCAACCGGCAGGGCGCCGGCGACCAGGGCCTGATGTTCGGCTACGCGTGCTCCGACACGCCCGAGCTGATGCCGCTGCCGATCGCGCTGGCCCACCGTCTTTCGCAGCGCCTGACCAGGGTCCGCAAGGACGGCGTCCTGCCGTACCTGCGCCCGGACGGCAAGACCCAGGTCACCATCGCCTACGACGGTGACCAGCCGGTCCGCCTCGACACCGTCGTCGTCTCGACCCAGCACGCCGACGGCATCGACCTGGACAAGATGCTCGGCGTCGACGTCCGTGAGCACGTGGTGCTGCCGGAGATCGCCGAACTGGGCATCGACACCTCCAACGTGCGGCTGCTGGTCAACCCGACCGGCCGTTTCGTCATCGGCGGCCCGATGGGCGACGCCGGGCTGACCGGCCGCAAGATCATCGTCGACACCTACGGCGGCATGGCCCGCCACGGTGGCGGCGCGTTCTCCGGCAAGGATCCGTCCAAGGTGGACCGTTCGGCCGCGTACGCGATGCGCTGGGTGGCGAAGAACATCGTCGCCGCCGGGCTGGCCACCCGCACCGAGGTCCAGGTCGCCTACGCGATCGGCAAGGCGGCCCCGGTCGGCCTGTTCGTCGAGACGTTCGGCACCGAGACGGTGGATCCGGCGAAGATCCAGGCCGCCATCTCCAAGGTGTTCGACCTGCGTCCCGCCGCGATCATCCGCGACCTCGACCTGCTCCGCCCGATCTACGCGCCGACCTCGGCGTACGGCCACTTCGGCCGGCCGGAGCTGGACCTGCCGTGGGAGAGCACCTCCCGCGCGGCCGACCTGAAGTCCGCCGCCGGCGCCTGACCCCGACTGCCCCTGAAGGCCACTGTCTCTTCTCAGGCCCGTCGCCTCGCCCCTGAAGGCCACCTTCACGGCGTAAAACGCCGTGAAGGGGGCCTTCAGGGGCGTCTAGGGCGGCGGACCGTCGGACGGGTCTGGTAGAGATCTCGGTGTGAGCAGCTCCGAGCCGAACCCGCTGTGGGACCTTCCGGAGCCTTCGCGCGCCGAACCGGAGCGCAAGGCCAAGCCGGTCGATCCCGCGCGCGCCAAGGCCGCCGCGGCGAAGGCCCAGGCGGCGCAACGGCGCGGGGCGTTGCGCCCCGCGCCGGAGAATCCCGTCGCGAAGATCGTCGTCGACATCCCGCTCACCCACCTGGACCGCACGTTCGACTATCAGGTCCCGGAGAAGTTGCACGAAACGGCGGTGCCCGGCTGCCGGGTCCGGGTGCGGTTCGCCGGGCAGCTCGTCGACGGTTTTCTGCTGGAGCGCACGGAAACCACCGACTACGAGCGCAAACTGGCGTTCCTGGAACGGGTCACCTCCAGCGAGCCGGTGCTGACCCCGGCGCTGGCCGCGTTGTGCCGCTCGGTGGCCGATCGCTACGGCGGCACGCTCAGCGACGTGCTGCGCCTGGCCCTGCCGCCCCGGCACGCCAAGGTCGAGGGCGAGCCCGCCGCCGAGCCCGCGCCGCCGCCCCCGCCGCCGGACACCGCGGCCTGGTCGAAATACCAGCTCGGGCCCGCGTTCCTCGAGGCGGTGGCCGAGGGCAAGCCCGCCAACGCCGTCTGGCAGGCGCTCCCGGGTGAAGACTGGCCCCGCAGGCTCGCCGAAGCGGCCGCGACAGCCGCGGCGGCCGGTCGCGGCGCGGTCCTCGTGGTGCCGGACCACCGCGACCTGGACAGGGTGCACTCGGCGTGCGCCGAGCTGATCGGGCCCGACGGGGTCGTCGCGCTGATCGCCGGCCTCGGCCCGGCCGAGCGGTACCGGCGCTGGCTCGCGGTGCTCCGCGGCACTGTGCGCGTGGTGGTCGGCACCAGGGCGGCGATGTTCGCGCCCGTCGCCGACCCCGGCCTTTTCGTGGTCTGGGACGA
>NZ_JAYMZS010000110.1:0-29279 GCF_035828755.1 Amycolatopsis sp. H20-H5
TCCGAAACGACGGACAGACAAGCATCAATTGACCCGCGGTTATGCCGACATCGCAAGCCCCCACAGCGCGCCGACCTGCGCTGATCGATCATATATCGGCATAACCGCGATGTCGGGGTAATGAATGATGCAGGTCTGGACAATCGCGAGCGGCCACACGTTTGCCACAACATCCGGCAGCCCTTTCAGTCCGTCGCACACGACGAAGAACACATCGCCGATGCCGCGGTTCTTCAGGTCGACCAGGACGCTCATCCAGAACTTCGCTCCCTCGCCGCCCGTGCCCATCCACAGGCCCAGGACGTCCTTTTGTCCGTCCACGGTGACGCCGATGGCGGCATAGACAGGCCTGTTGGTGACCTGCCCGTCGCGGACCTTCACATGGATCGCGTCGATGAAGATCGCGACATAGATCGGATCCAGTGGACGGTTCGACCACTCCGTCATCTCGCCCACGACTTTGTCCGTGATCCTTGAGACCGTTTCCTTCGATACCGACGCGCCGTAAATGTCAGCGAAATGTGCCGAAATATCACCCGTCGTCATGCCCTTCGCATACAGCGACAACACGATCTCGTCGACCTCGCCTAAACGCCGCTGCCGTTTCTTCACAATCTGCGGCTCAAACGAACTGTCACGGTCTCGGGGAACGTCGATCTGAACTTCACCCGCAGCGTCGGACAGCACCGTCTTCGGACGCGTTCCATTGCGCACATTCGTCGAACCGCGACCAGTATCGGCCCGGTTCTTCTCGTGCCCGAGATGTTCGGTCATTTCCTCGTTCAGCGCCGTTTCCAGCACATTCTTGGTGAACAGCTTCAGTAGCCCGTCCGGGCCGGTCAACGCCAGCCCGCGCTCCTTCGCCTCGGCCACCATCGCCGCCGCGGCGGCCTGCTCCGGCGACAGCTGCCGCCCCGTCTCACTCTCGCTCTTGCGTGGACTCACAGCATCCAATGTCATCACTCACAGTGCCCATCCCGCCGGACCTCAGCCCGGCGTGTCGGGCCGAAAACACCGTTCCCGGGACAGTCCCACACCCTGCGGCACTGGCTGATGGCAGGGATCAAGATCCTACGTCGTGGCCGTGGGCGGCCTCGGACCAAGCCTGGTCATGTGTTGTGCGACAAGGCGTATTCTAGATCGTTGACCGGGATTTTGTTGCTGGTCAGTGGTCGTAGGCGGTCAGGGATCGCTTGGTGGGTGCTCCGATTGTCCAGTTGTGCCAGATCACTGCGTTGAGAGCGAGTAGGCGTTGGATGATGCGGGTCCAGAGGCCGGCGGGGACGCGGGCGTTGTGGTGTTCGAGGCCGAGTTGGTTCTTCAGGGTCCAGATGATCGCTTCGACGCGCTGGCGTAGCCAGTTGGGGAACGGCCGGGGTGTTTTCTCGTCGCGGCGGGCGGGGCGGATCAGTTGGAGGTCCAGGTCGGTGAAGAACTCTTCGGTGCCCTGGCCGGACAGGCCCTTGTCGGTGACCACCGTGCTGCCTGCGGCGGGGCGGTTGGTGGGCTGGCTGGTCAGGGTTTGGCGGGTCTGCTCGCGTTCCCCCATGAGTTTGGGGTTGGCCAGGCTGAACCCGGTGACCGTGCCGTCCGGGGTGGTGATCAGCAGCAGTTTGGCACCCCAGTAGTAGCGGCTGTGCGCGGACTCGTAGCCGTAACCGGCCCAGCCGAACAGATTCGAGCGTTGTGCGGTGGTCTTCGACTGGCCGCAGCCGATGGGGGTGCCGTCCATCAGCCGCAGTGGTTCGGCTGAACCTGGGGTGCGCTCAGCGAGCCATCTCAATGCTGCCTCCATCAACGGCGCGGCGTTTTTGAGTCGCTCGTTGTACTCGCTTTGCCGCAGGATGCGGGGAAACAGGTGCCCCACCCGGGACGCGGCGGCCCGTAGCCAGTGGTGTTCGTCGTTGTAGCGCAGCAACACCTGCGCCACCGCCAGGCACACCAGTTCCGCGTCAGTGACCGTCGGTGGGCGGCCTGGTCCCCGGCGGCGTGTTCCGTGCGCCGGGATGATCCGATCTTCCAGTTCGACGTAGAGTGCAATCAGAAGGATGTCCAGATCGGCGTCCACTCGGCCTCCATCGTCGACGTTGGGTTGCAACGCCGATCATGGACGCCCTTCGCCACATGGTCACGCACCCGGCACACGTGTCGCCACCAGCACCGAAATACCGGTCAACGATCTAGTCGGGGTATCCGGTCCTACCTGCGGCGACGGGGGATCGTCGCGACCATTCCCGAGCCCGCCGACCAGAAGAAGAACCGGTCGCGCCGTGGCCGCAACGGTGGTCGTCCACCGGCATTCGACCCAGAGTTGTACACGCAGCGCAACGCTGTCGAGCGGGCGATCAACAAACTCAAGAACCATCGAGCGGTGGCCACTCGGTATGACAAGCGTGACTACATGTTCCGCGGGACTAGTGATGTCGCCTCAATCAGGATCTGGCTCCGAGACCCCGTTCCATGATCCACGGGACACGCCCTAGTCCCACTGTCGCTGGGCCGGCTACGCGGCGACAACCTGATGTGCGGCTACCACGGCATCACCTTCGACCCGCAGGGGCGCTGCACGTTCATGCCATCCCAAGAGACGATCAACCCCAGCGCTTCAGTCGCCTCCTTCCCCGTGATCGACCGGCACCGACTGTGCTGGATCTGGCTCGGCGACCCCGAGCTAGCCGACCCGGACCTGATCCCCGATCTTTCGATGAACACCGATCCGGCCTGCGCGGGCGGTGGTGAGCTGCTGCACGTCGACTGCGACTACCGCCTCGTACTGGACAATCTTATGGACCTGACCCACGAGACGTTCCTGCACGGCTCGAGCATCGGCAACGACGCGGTCGCCGAGTCGCCGTTCACCGTCGAGCACACCGACACGACAGTCACCGTGCGCCGCTGGATGCGCGGCATCACCCCGCCACCGGCGATTCTCGCCGAGATGCGGCACCGATTCGCCGACTACGACGGCGGTCCCATCGACCGCTGGCAGATCATCCGCTGGCACGCCCCGGCCACAATCGTGATCGACGCCGGCGTGGCGATCGCCGACACAGGCGCCGAGCAAGGTGACTTCACTTGGGCCACGCGCGGTTACGTGGTCAACACGATCACCCCGGAGACAGACCGCACCGCCAACTACTTCTGGCTCCGGCTGCGCGACCATTCTCTCGAGGACGAAGAGTTCACCCGTGCCCAGGTGGAGTTGGTGCACAGCGTCTTCGAAGAAGACCGGGCCATGCTCGACGCTCAGCAGAACGCGATCGACGCCCACCCCCGATACGCCTTCTACAACCTCAACATCGACGCGGGCGGGATGTGGGTGCGCCGCCTCCTCGACCGGCTGATCGGCACCGAAGCCGACCGCGTCGGCAACCGCGCCATCGCCGGGAACCGATGATGGCTCACCGCCACTCCGCAGCCTGGGAACAGGCCACCGTCCTCGAATCCATCCTGGTCGCCGACACCGTGCGCCGCATCGTCCTGGACGTCCCCGGCCACCCGGCCCGGAGCCGTGCCGGGGCGCACCTGGACGTCGTTATCCCGGCCTCGAAACGAGAAATCATCCGCTCGTATTCCGTCGTTGACGATGGCCGACGTCCAGAGGGAGTCTCCATCGCCGTGCGGCTCGCGCCGCATAGCCGGGGCGGGTCAACGTTCATGCACACGCTGCAAGCCGGTGATGCGCTGCGGGTCAGCCCACCATTGCGGTCCTTCGCACTGACCACCCGGCGTGTGCCGTGTGTGCTGCTGGCCGGTGGCATCGGGATCACGCCGCTGATCGGCATGGCGCGGGTGCTGCGTGACCGCGGCCAGGACTATCAGCTGCACTACGCGGGACGCCGCGGTTCCGACATGCCGTTCCTCACCGAGCTCCGCGCGGACCATCCGGACCGCGTGCACATCGCCGTCGACGAACGCGGCGAGCGGGTCGACATACCCAAGCTCGTCGAGGGGCTCGCACCAGCGGCAGAGCTCTACGTGTGCGGTCCGCCGGGCATGCTCGCTGCGGCCGCCCGGGCCTGGGCCGCCGACGGACGCCCGGCGGGACTGCTGCGGTTCGAGAGCTTCGGCAGCGGAGGCACCCAGCCGGCCGAGCCCTTCGACGTGTGGGTCCCCCGACTGGGCATCCGCACCCGGGTTCCCGCCGAAAGCACGGCGGCAGAAGCCCTGGAGCGGGCGGGGGCCGAGGTGATGACCGACTGCCTCCGCGGCGAATGCGGTCTCTGCGTCGTTCCGGTCCTGGAGGTCGACTGCCACCTGGACCACCGCGACGTCTTCCTCAGCCAACGTCAGAAGAATCTCGACACCGAGATGGCGTTGTGCGTGTCACGGGCCACCGGCGGGACGGTCTGCGTGGACCTGCCACGACGGCCGGGGCCGTAAGCGCATCTTCCCGTGTGCGCGCCGCGGGAGTCCGGCCACTCCCCCACACTTTCTTCCGGGGCGCGCAGGGCCGAATCAGGAGCGTTCCATGTTCTCAAGTGTCAGTTCTTCACACACGGGGCGCATCGCTGTCGTCACTGGCGCCGCCGGCGGCTTCGGTCACGCGATCTCTTGCGAGTTGGCGCGCCGTGGAGCCGATGTCGTCGCAGTCGATCTCAAGTCCGCGACCGACACCGCCGACGCGGTCCGAAGGATCGGCCGCAGGGCAGTCTCACTGCGGGCCGATATCTCCGATCCCGACCAGGTCGCGGCCATCACCCCGGACATACTGTGCTTCGCCGGCCAGGTCGACATCCTCGTCAACAACGCTGGGGTATTCCCGTTCAAGGACATCTTCGAACTGGACTTCGCCCAGTGGAAACGCACCCAGGAAATCAACGTCGACTCCCAGTTCCTGATGGCGAAGGCCGTCATCGGCGTCATGCGGGACAACGAGTGGGGCCGGATCGTCAACATCGCCTCGAACTCGCTGGGGCTCGCCGTGCCGCAGATGACGCACTACATGGCGAGCAAGGGGGCCGTCATCGGTTTCACCCGGGCTCTGGCGACCGATCTTGCTCCGTTCGGCATCACGGTCAACGCCGTTGCCCCGACCGCTTCGCGCACGCCGGGCGGTGAGCACTTCATCGGCGACGAAATCCTTCAACAGGTCGCGCAAATGCAGGCGATCAAGCGCGTGGGCACGGGCGCCGACATCGTCGGCACAGTCTGTTTTCTCTCCAGCGACGACTCCGCGTTCGTCACCGGCCAGACCATCGTCGCAGACGGCGGCCTCTGGCGCGTCTAAGCTCTCCCTTCCCTCCCAGACAACTGCGCGTCACCCAGCACCTCGAAGCGGGCCTCATCTCGATCAAACCGCTGAGCCGACCTCACCGTGAAAACGGCGGAAGGCGACTGGCAGGCGGCTGGAAAGGCAGCGGTCTGGGCCGCCTCGGCGACGAGGCCAAGCCTCGACGACTTCACCGAGCAGAAGCAGATCACCCCGAACTACACGTGACCTGAGCCATCGCAGGCACCAGCTCCGTCCTCACGGGATTCTCGAGGCCGCGCTGGTGATCGCGAGGTTTCCGGAATCGCGGCTGGTGAGGTCCGCGGAGAGCTGACTGACAGCCAGATCGATTTTGTGCAGGCATCGAGCTGCGACCATCAGTTCTGGCTGTCCGACACCGACCGTCGTGTACACGGCGGCGATCAGGTCGTCATGGGCGGGGAGGGCGCGCGGTGGGGTCCGGCCGAGCATGTCGGATAGCGCGTTGACGTCCCGCTGGACGCGGTCTGCGAACGCCGCGAAGGCCTGTCGGGTGGCGTGGTCGTCGACGGTCTGGCTGACCCGCGCCAATCCATGGGCGTAGTGGGTGCAGTATCCCAGGATGCCCAGGCTGCGCAGGACGCCGCGGCGCCCGCTGCGGGGCATCAGGCCAACGGTGAGTGGACGGGCGGCGGCGCGTGCGGCGGCGAGCAATGGGTCCAGGCGGCGGGCCTGTGCGGTCAAGTCGTCGTGCGTGACGTTCGACAGTCGGCGTCCGGCGCTGTCGACGAGTTCGGCCAATGCCGCCAGGTAGGAGCGCAAGTGTCCGTGCCCGGTCGACCGGGTGTGAATGGGCAGCAGCACGACCGCGACCAGGATGGCGATAGCCGCGCCGGCCGCGGTGAGCTCGAGGCGGGTGATGAGGAGCCCGACACTGAAAGTGCCGAGCAACCCGTACAGCAGGGCCAGCATGAGAGTGACGCCTGTGACCATATAGGCGTAGGACACTTGCATCAGGTAGAAGCCGATGAAGAGCGAGACGAAGATCAAACAGACGGACAATGAGACGTTCCCCGCGACGAGGCTGGCGACCACCGCTCCGGCCGCGACGCCAAGGACGGTGCCTGCCACCCTGCTCCACCCGCGGACGAGAGTCTCGCCGCGGGACACCGTCGGTCCGTAGACGGCGAAGGCCGCGATCACCGCCCAGTACCAGCGTTCCGGTGAGAGCAGCTCACCGGCCACGATCGCCAGCGCCGTGGCCACCGTGACCTGGATGGTCCTGCGGTGGGAGAAGGAAAGCCGCTGCAGCCATGACAGCTGTGCGGCGGGTGGCAGCTCGTCCAGTGCGGCTTCCTCGCCGCCGGTGATGGGGCTTCCTTCATGGTGGACCGGTGGCACCGGTTGCCCAGCACTGCGCGGGAGCGGCTCCGCTTCGAAGGCGGGAGGCGTGTCGAGGCATCCAGTTGACCGCGCGAGACTACCCAGCGCTGCCGCGACCAGCCGGTACTCCGGCAGGGTGGACGGCGCGGTTCGGACACGCTCGGCCAGGGCGTCAGCTTCGGCACGTCGTCGCGAAGCCCCGCGACCGAGCCCGGCGTCGAGTTCGTCGACGGCGGCTGCCAGCGTGTCACGGACCGTGCCGACGGCGAGCGCGTCCGCGCCGCGACCGGAACCTGAAACGGCGTGCCGCCATGCGTGGGTAAGGTTTCCGGCCGCGAGCTCGAC
This sequence comes from Amycolatopsis sp. H20-H5, assembly GCF_035828755.1. Taxonomy (NCBI): domain Bacteria; kingdom Bacillati; phylum Actinomycetota; class Actinomycetes; order Pseudonocardiales; family Pseudonocardiaceae; genus Amycolatopsis; species Amycolatopsis sp. H20-H5. The sequence continues at coordinate 6,920 of NZ_JAYMZS010000110.1, forward strand.
GTCGAACAGCCCCAGGCGCAGCGCCTCGGTGTCGTCGGTGTCGTCGGTGTCGGGATCGAGCAGCCGATCGATCATCAAGCTGGTTTCGCCGACCTGCTCCAGCCGCCCCACTAGCCGACGGTTGTACTGCTCGTCGAAGGGGTGTCCGCGCAGGCCTGCCGTGACGACCTCCAGCAGCAACCTGAGGCGGGCGAGCAGGGTGTGTAACGCACGACGGCGTTGCCAGCCGGGACGTGTCGGCATGGCGAACGTCATCGCGACGCTGACCGCCGTGCCGATCGCCACCGCGAGGAACAGCCACGGCAACGTCGCCAAGTCGACGCCAAGGAACACTGCGAAGAAGTTGGTCATGAAGGCCGCGAGGCCAAGGCCGACCCACCTGGGACCGAAGCGCTGCACGGCTGTGGCGGCGGCCGCGATCGCGACGAACGCGAAGTCGGTAGCGACGGGGTAGGGCGCGAGCAGCGCTCCTAAGGTGACCGAAACGGCGGCGACAAGCAGCATCAAGAGCCCGGTGATGAGCCGCTGCGCCGGCTGCGGGTCCACAAGGGACATGGACGCGACCATCGCTACCATCATGCCCAGCATGGCAACCGTGAACGGCTGTCCCGCAATCTGGGTGACGCCGAGCAGTATGGCCAGCGCCACCAGGAGACCGAGCACCATTCTGGTCGCGGTGTGCAGCCGCGCGAGGCCCGGGTCGGAGGCCGCCGCCCGGTTGGCAACCCGTCGTAACCACCCGCCGACACCGTCGGTGCGGGTTGGTGCCCCGGGTGCCGGCGACACCGTCGCCGGCACCCGAGAGTGAGATCCATCAGAAGCGGGGCCTGGCTTGGGCCCTTGGGCCTCGAGATCGGATGGGCTCATGATCCTCTCCTACGTCCGAGTCGATGATCGGAGTCTCGCCCGGCGCGCCGGAAACGGGTTGGCTCGCCGCCGATCACACGCCGGGCTTCGCGGCAACGGGCTCAGCATCCGAGAAAGTGCTCCGCGTTCAGGTGGGCGAGCTTCGCCTTCTCATCCGGGTCGATCGGGGCGGTCTCCACGAAGGCCCGCGCCCCGCCATTCCCGCCGAACCGGCCCTTTGACCCGCCGTAGGGATCGTCGTCGCCGAACATCACCCGGTCCGGTCCGAGCACGTCCATCGCCTGCCTCAGCATGCGGTGGCTGAAGATGCCGCCGGCGGTGACACTGAGGTTCGCGGTGATGTAGTCGAGGATCGATCTCTGGAGCTGGGGGTTGGCCGCGCTGAGCAGGTCAGCCCGGTCAGCGAACGGCACGAGCGTCTCGCCCCAGTGTCCAAGGATGACCTGCAGGTCCGGATGACGGTCGAAGGTCCCCGCCAGGATGAGCCGGAGGGTGGCCAGACCCGCGTCCACGTGCCATCCCCAGCCGCCCGCCGACAGGATCATGTTGGTCCGGTCGTCGAACCCGCTGAAACAAGCGTCTCGAACGGACTGGGGTGGCAGCGCGGGATGGATATACAGCGGCACCCGCAGGTGTGCCGCTGCTTCGAACACCGGCCGGAACTTCTCGTGGTCGAGGTACAGCTCGCCGGTGCGAGGGAAGAGCAGCGCGCCGACCAGTCCGAGGTCGGCGACGCAGCGCTCCAGTTCCCGAGCCGCGGCTTCCGGATCCGATGTTGGCAGCGTGGCGAACGCGGCGAAGCGGTCAGGTCGCGCGCGGACAGCGTCCGCGAGGAAATCATTCGCGTCCCGGGCCAACGGCACCGCCTCCGCGGGGGGCAGCGGCTGGGTGCCAGGAGACGTGATCGACAGGACCTCCAGGTCGACCCCAGCGGCGTCCATCCGAGCCAGCCGCTCGTCCCCGACGTCGCGCAAACGCCGATCGGTGTCCTCTTGGCTGCTCAGCATGTTGACGGTCTCGTCGCCCCCGAACTTGAGCAACGCGTCGCGCAGCTCAGCCGTCCATGCGTGCTCCTCGACGCCGATCACGCGCCGCACCGTCGAGTCTACTTCGGACATCAGTTCACTCCCTGAAAGCTCGGCCTGCTTGCGGTGGTAACGGACTCGTGACCGTTGAGCCCTACGGGCGCGGGATGGACTTCGTCAGCAGGTAGCCCGACACCAGGTCCATGCCGTCGCCAAGGGAGCTGTGCTTGTAGAAGCTGCGCACGAGGTTGACGTCGGGTGCGCCGTGACGGCCGTTGATCAGCACCTCGCCGGTGGCCAGCCGGCGTGCGAAGGCGCTGGCGCGGTCGATGTCGCGGCTGAAAACGGCGCCGCTGAGCCCGAAGTCGGTCGCGTCGTGCAGGGCGACAGCCTCGTCCTCGGTGTCGTAGGCCGACACGGTCAGGACCGGACCGAAGATCTCCTCGGAGAAGATTCGCATCGACGGGTCGACGTCGCTGAAGATGGTCGGCGTGATGTAGAAGCCGGTTCCGAAGGCCTCCGCCCGGCCGCCGCCGGTGACCAGGCGAGCGCCCTGCTCCCGGCCACTGCGCAGGTAGCCCTCGACGCGGTCGCGCTGGCCCGCGGTAGCCAGCGGCCCCATGATGGTCGCCGGGTCGGTCGGGTCACCGAACGGGATGCTCGCGAGCTTGGCCGCGGCGGCCTCCAGAACCTGGTCACGCAGCGTACGCGGCACGATGATCCGGGTGATCGAGTGGCAGACCTGACCTGAATAGGGCAGGCACCGCCATGGGATCGCATCGGTGAAGGTCTCGAGGTCGGCGTCGTCCAGCAGCACGGCGGCCGACTTGCCGCCGAGCTCGGCGTTGACCGGCTTGAGTGCCTGGGCGCACGTGGTGGCGATCGCCTTCCCGGCTTCGGTTGAACCGGTGAAGGACACCTTGTCGATTCCCGGGTGCGCGACCAGAGCAGCACCGGTGCCCGCGCCGCCGGTGACGACGTTGACCACGCCCGCGGGGACATCTGCCTTCCGGCAGATCTCCGAGAGCAGGTAACTGTCCAATGACGTCTCCGGTGCCGGCTTGACCACGACGGTGCAGCCGGCCGCGAGCGCGGCTGCGGCCTTCATCCCCATGAGGGCCGTCGGAGAGTTCCACGGCGCGATGGCGGCCACCACGCCGATCGACTCGCGGCAGATAAGATTGCCGTACTCGCCACCGGGAAGGATCTCCTCGGACCGCAGCTCGGCGGCCTGTGCGGCGGCGTTGCGGTAGACCATCTCCGCGATGCGGACGTCCTGTTCGACCCACCACCTGGGGGCGCCGTTCTGTCGTGCCACCAGCGCGGAGAGCTCATCGGCGTGTTCGGCGATGCCGTCGGCGATGCCGTTGAGGACCGTAGCCCGCTCGGCTCCGGTTGTGGTGCGCCACTGCGCGAAAGCCCGGCGGGCGGCGGCGACCGCTCTCCTCACGTCGGCTTCGTTGCCGTCGGGCACGCTGCCGACGATCTGCTCGGTCGCGGGGTTGACCGCGGTGAAGCGAGCAGTGGATTCGGCATCGACGAACGCGCCGCCGATGAACAGATCACTGCGATCGATGCGTGATTCGGTCTTCACTAAACTCCTCCTTGGGAATGATTCTCGATATCCGATGGGGGCCGGCCGACCGTTACGGGGACGATCGGCTCGGTCAGAAGATCGCCAGCGGATTGACCGGGACACCGCTGGCGGCGCCCAGGCGGGGTGGCGCGGCGACGAAGAGGAAGCTGTAGCGCCCCTCTTCGTCGCAGGCAGTGGCCAATTCTTCCGGGTCGGCGACGTCGACGAGCGGCATACCCAGGCGGGCCAGGCCAACGCGATGCAGCGCGCCCGGCGCACGTGGGTCGACCGGCGGGTGCGCGTCGCCGATGTCACCGGCGTACACGGCTACGTCATGACGGTGCATCCAGGACACGGCGTCCAGGGTCATCCCCGGCAGATGACGGTCGCGGCTGGCGGCGTAGTCCCAGCCGCCGCGCACCACGATCGCGTCCCCGCTACGCACCTCAACTCCGGCTCGATCGCATGCGGAGTCCAGATCAGCGCCGGTGACGCCATGTCCGGCCGGCAGGGCCGCGCCGGGGGCGAGATCGAGTAGCAGGCCCCGGGTGACCACACCCTGCGCGAAGATCGCGGTGGACCCGTGCCGGAAGCCCGCGGGGCCGCCGGCTTCGTCCAGCGGCTTGCCCGGGTAGACCTGGCCATCAATGACCTGGTGCGCGAGCGCGTCGAAGTGCGTCACATCGGGACTGTGCGTCATCAGCACGACCAGCTCGGCCATCGCGAAGGGGGAAGCGCCGGTGTACAGCCCGGCCTGCAGCACGGCGGTCGACGCCGCGCCGGACGCGGCGGCCGGTCCCGCGACCAGCGGCGTGGTCGGCATGGGCCGGGACAGCGAGACGGTCCGGCCGGATCGCGCCTCGGCGACCGCCCGCGCCCGGACGTCATCGGTGATCAGGTTGAGGGTGCCCCGCTCGTCGTCGGCGCCCCACCGGCCCCAGTTGGTGGGAAGCTCGTCCGCCTCGGTCATGCGCGGCTTTCCTCATCGGCGCGCTGCGCGCCCATCCAGGTGAAGGCCTCGTCGTACAGCGAGTCGACGGCGTCGGGCCGGTCGATGCCGTACAGGTCGGGACTGACGGTCTCGCCCTCCAGGGACCGGGTGTAGGCCAGGAACCGGTACGAGTGCCGGAGTCCCCCGAGCGCACCGGGGTCGACGTGCAGGTCGGCTCCGGGAACAGCCGACTCGAGCGTGTCGGCTTCGTTAATCGCCGTCAGCGAATCGATCCGCCACACGCCTTCGCGTGACTCGGCCCGGTAGAGCAGTCGCATGAATGACACCAGCACCGACTCGACGCCGTTCACCGGGATCCACCGGGTCGTGGTCGACGGCAATTCGACGACGGCGCGCTGCCCGGCATGCCGGACCACCGGCGCACCCACCCGGTTGACGATCGGACCGCTGCTGCCGGCGGACCTTGCCCGGGCCCCGGCCACAAACGCCTGCGCGCTGCCCTGTACCCAGCTTGTCGTGACCGTCGCATCGGGATGAAAACAGTCCCCCAATTGATCCGCGAGCCCCCGCACTCGGGCCTGCCGCTCCCACAGCACCAACTGGGCGATCTGCGTTACGTCATTTGTAGTCACAACATCCTCCTTATACATTCCACAACACCTAAAAGACAGCACGGACCGACGGACACAACCGTTCCCCAGAAAGAGATCAACGGCAAGTTGACCGTTCGCCAGGTCCGGATGCCATAATTCGCGGCCATGCGATAGTCACGGCGTGAATTGCGTTCGTGTAGCCAGCGACGCAGCTGTTGTCGGTCCGCCTGGCCTGGGCGGGGAAAGGCAATGGCACCTGCGACGATCACCCGTCCGTGGAAGAATCCGAGTTCTCGCAGCCGTTAAGGGGCCGCCGCCATCGGGCCTGTCACATCTGCGGCCGTGCGACCACAGTCCGCACTAGTCACCAGCGGCGTCGACAGCGTTCATCGCTGCACGTCGCCGGCGATGAACGGCGCATCAAGGGGAATGACCGCGCTGCGGTCCCCGGCGCCCAGCCCGGCCGCCGACATCGACGCGACGCGCTTGTCGACCGCGACGAGCATCCGCAACAGTGCCGCTCTGTCCTCTTCGGACAGGTCCGCGAACATCTGGGGGATCACCTCCGCGCGAGCGATCATCGCCCGCTCGTTGGCGCGGCGGCCGGCAGGGGTGATGCACACCAGACGCACTCTTCGGTCCTGGGGATCGCCCCGGCGCTCCACAAAGCCGTCACGCTCCAGCCCGTCCACCAGTTCAGTGACCGTCCGCGGCGCGACCTCGAACGCCGAGGCCAGCGCGGCCTGCCGCACCGGCCCTTCAGTCAACGCCCCGAGCATCCGCTTCCGAGCCACGGACAGACCGTGCTCTTTCAGGCGCTCATCCAGCACCCTGCGGATCCTCGTGACACAGGTCAGCAAGTGTTCCGACAGCTCGAACTCATTCATTCGCTTCACCTCGACTTCGAGCATACACCCTCATTGTGAGGGCCCACAACAACTAGCGAGCCGAACCGATCCCGCGGGGTTCGCGGCCAGCCGGGCGCCGAGCTGCGGACGGGGATCGCGGAGACTCGGATCCCGTCGCTGGTATCGGGTGAGTGCGTGCCGGTCCGGGTGGATCAGGTCACAGCAGAACAGGCTAGGGCGATGCTGACCGCCGGCCTGGCGCCAATGCCCGCACAGCTCGTGGCGGGGCTGGCGGCGGAAACGGGCCGGTGGCCGTTGTTGCTGCGGCTGGTGAACAAGGTCCTCGCCGACCAGGCCATGACGGATCCGGACGTGGCCGCGCGGGCGCGCGAGTTGGTGAATCGGTTGCGCCGGTCGGGTGCGTTGAAGCTTGATCAGTTGACCGGCGAGGCTGGGCAACCGCTGGACATCAACGACCCCCACCAGCGTCGGCAGGCGGTGGCGGCCACGATCGAGGCGAGCACCGGCTTGTCGACGCAGACGGAACGGACCCGGTTCGCCGAGTTGGCGATCTTCGTCGAGGACGAGACGGTGCCGGTCGGACTGGTCGGCCGGCGGTGGCGGGCCACCGGTGGGTTGGACCTGATGGCGAACCGCGCGTTGTGCGCGAGAGTTGGTCGGCTGGTCTTGCTCACGGTGACCGGTACCAGCGATGGTGGCATGGTGGGCATGCACGACGTGGTTCGTGCCTTCTTGCGCGAGGAACTCGGCCTGGGGGGCCTGGTTGAACTGCACCAGGTACTACTGCAGACCGTCGCGGCCGATCTTCCGCTCGCCCCATCCCTTCGTCCTGAAAAGCACCGTGAGAATGGCGGTCAGGAAACGGCGTGGTGGAAACTGGACGAGTCTGCGCGCTACCTGCGGGACCACCTGATCGAGCATCTCCTCGCCGCCCGGGGGATCCGTGCCGCCGAAGCCCTGGGCGGAGACCTGCGGTGGGTCACCACCCGGCTGGCCCAGGCCGGTCCGACCGCGGTTGATGCCGATCTGACCCTGATCGACACCCCAAAATGCGCCCGGCTGCACCGGCTGTTCGAGCAGACCGCGCACCTGCTTGCCCCCACAGACCCCACCCTGTCCCGGATCGACATCCTGTACAGCCGTGTGGCCCATACCCCAGACTGGGGAGCCCAGGTCACCGCCCTCACCCGCAACCGCACCATTCCCAGGCTCACCAACCGCTGGCTGCTGCCAGATCTGCCCCAATCCGCGCTGCGCCGTACGTTCACCGGACACACCGCATTGGCTGCATACGCTTGCCGTGGCGCAGGATGGCAGTTGGCTGGCCACCGGCACCGAAGACGGGACAGTGCGCATCTGGGACGTAGCCACCGGAACCACGCGAGCTGTATTTACCAGCCACGTAGGCAGAATGTTTTTGGCGGCGGTGGCGCCGGATGGCAGCTGGCTGGCGACCAGCAGCGTCCACGGGCGGGTGTGGATCTGGGACGTAGCCACCGGGAGCGAGCGAACCGCGTTGAAGGGCCACAGACGGAGGATATCTGGGGTGACGCTGGCGCCGGATGCCAGTTGGCTGGCGACCGGCAGCGACGGGAGCGTGTGAATCTGGGACTTGCCCGCCGGGACCAAGCGGGCCGCGTTGGCCGGCTCCGTCTCCGGCCGGGTGCATGCGGCGGCGCCGGACGGGACCTGGCTTGCCACCGCTGGCTACATCGGCGCTACGGTGCGCATCTGGGACGTGGCGACGGGGACTGAGCGGACTGTGTTGGCCGGCCACACCGGCACCGTGCTCGCGATCGCGGTAGCGCCTGACGGCACCTGGCACGCGACCGGCAGCCTGGAAGGCCCCAGATTTTCCGGACTGCGGAATTTGCGTTTCCTTATATTACTCCCTGCAGTTTCAGATACTCGATGCGGGCCTCGTAAGGAGGCCGGTATCCGTTCGCCGCGTGAAGACGCCTCCGGTTATAGAACAGTTCGATGTACCGCGCAAGCCGTCTCTGCGTGGGGCGCTGATGGCGGCGGCGAAAGCGACTGGTCACTCGCAGGTGATCGTGGACGGCACGCTGATCCACACCGATCGACTCTCCGTGCCCGGTCCACCCGCGGAGTGGACCTGTGGCGGTCGGGCAAGCATCACCATCACGGTGGGAACATGCAAGTTATGTCCGCCCCGGACGGGCGGCCGCTGTGGACCTCCGATGTACGCCCCGGTCGCGAACACGACAACCAGCGCCGCGCGCGCCGACCCCGATCTACTGACACGGATCACCGACTGGATCAGCGACGGCGCCCACGCCTTGGCGGACTTGGGCTACGAAGGCGAACCCGAGACGTTTACAATCCCTTTCAGGAAAACCAAAAACGGCGAGCTCGCCACCGACCAACAGTCCTACAACGCCATCCACAGCGCCCTAAGCTGCCTCGACGAACGAGCCAACTCACTGCTCACAACCGCCTACAAAGCCCTACGCCGCAACCGCGGTTGCCCCTGGCGCATCGGCAACATCGTCGCAGCAGCCCTGGTCCTACTCCACCACGGCACTACATGATCAACAAGACCAATCACACAACGCCACCAAAGGTTACACGGAAATTAAACTGACAGCCCGCGGCCTGTTAGTTTGATTTCCGGAGGGCGGAGAAATCGTGCAGGGGGGAGCGCCCGAACATTCGCTTGTAGTCCCGACTGAAGTGCGCAACACTTGCGTATCCGACTGCCGCTGCCGCTTGCGTCACGCTGAGGGATTCCGCGATGCTCTGACGTCGAGCCTCGTGTAGACGGAGGCGTTTGTAATAGATCAAGGGTGTTGTGCCGGTTGCTGACTTGAAATGACGATGCAGGCTGGTCACGCTCATACCCGCACCGCTCGCGAGCTCCGCCATGGTGAGTGGGACATCGAGGTTCTGTGTCATGAGAGATGCCACCTGCGCCACGTGGGCAAGGGGGCTGTGGTAGTTCACCAGCTGTCGTAGGGCGTCGCCTTGAGGGCTGGTCAATACGTGGTATGCGATCTCACGTACTGCGTCAGCAGTGAACAGTTTCGCCGCTCGCGGGTCTTTCGACAGTTTCAGGAGGCGCCGGAGAGGATCGTAGATGTCAGTGGGTGCCGCGTGTACCGAGATGGCCTCGTTGACCGGCGAGGACGTCGAGCCACATGGCACATGAGTTCGGCGACCGTGCTTCGGTCGAGCGGCACCCCGACCGCGACGTACGGCGTTCCCGGGCCGGCGCACAGCACTTGCGCCAGCGCGGGCAGGTTCACTGTGACGATAACGAGCTGGGACTGGTTGTAGCGAACGACCCGATCGTCGAGCAGTAGCTGTTTCTCGCCCTGCAGGACCACATAGAGCACGGGGTCGAACAGAACAGGAAGAGCCGAGGTCGGCAGCGGCTCGACGTAGATCCGCACCCCCGGCAGCGCAGACCGGCGCACCGGGTCGGCATCGATCTCCAACGCGAGCCGCGTCAGCTCCTGCAGCAATGAGTCGGTCTCGGCGGTGTCCGTGGACTGGCTGTTCTTCCGCTCAGCTAGCGAGACCAAGTCAGCCACTGTCTGCTCCAGGTGGAAGGATTTGGCAAGAAATTGGCGCTTGTAGGCAACCATCTCGTCGCATGTCTTGTTAATCTGATCATATACGCACCATCATGAACGAAAGGAAGAGCCGGTGTCAACGGACCTGATCACCACCGACCACCAGTCGATTGACCCGGACATCAGCGCGACTCTCGACGCGATTGCCCGAGCCATCGCCCACGGAACACGCTCACCTCTGCTGCACACCCCTGCGGAGGAGGGGTTGGACTTCACCGACTTCAGCTTCCCTTCCACCGACGGTACGCCCCTCGAGGCCTGGTTCATCCCCCGCGCGGTGTCGGACCGGCTGATCATCTGCGCTCATGCATTCGGTTTCAGCCGCGCAGGATTTCCGTCAGGAATCGAGCCGTGGAAGTCGAGCTTCGGAGTCGGCAACGACTACGACATCAACTTCGTTGCCGATTACAAAGTGCTTCATGACCACGGGTATAACGTCCTCGCGTTCGACTTCCGCAATTTCGGCCAGAGTGGTACCGCCAACGGTGGCGTCCAATCGGCGTTTCGGTTTGAGGCTCGCGATGTGCGGGGAGCCCTGGACTATGTCCGAAACAACCGCGAGCTCGCCGATATGAAGACCGGCATCTTTGCCCGCTGCATGGGAGCCAACGCGACGTTCCGAGCTATCCACGACGACCCGGCCGCATTCTCGGACGTGCGAGCGCTGGTGGCTCCACTGCTTCTGTCACCCCGCCTGATCCTCGAGCACCAGCTCACCGATGCTGGGCTCGGTCAGTACGTGGACGAGGTCGATCGCCGGCAGCAGCTGTTCACGAGCGTGACTCTCGCCGATTCCTCTCCGATTCACTGGGCTCCGTCGGTAGCCATTCCGACCCTGACCTACGGTGTCCGCCACGATCACCTCGTCGAACCATGGGACCTCGAGTCCACCTACGATGCGGTGGCAGCAAAGGACAAGGACATGTTCTGGATCGAGGACTCCACGTCCCGCTGGGACGGATATACCTGGTTCCAGCGCCACCCCGAACGCATCATCGAGTTCTTTGATGCTCGGCTGAGCTCGTAACGAAGACAGTACGTTGGCTGGGTTGGGCATCGCGCGCCGCTAACACCAGCTCTATGGCATCGAGGCGGCCGCGCTGGAAGTCCGTCAGCATTATCTCATCCAGCCCGGCCTTGATTTCCCCGGGGTCACCGGCGCAGGCGCACGACGATGGTGGTGGTGACACGGGTCAGCGTATCGGCGACGCTGAGGCCCCATGTCCACTATGCGGCCCAGACCAGGTTGCGGTAGATTTCCAGCTCCGTCCGGCGGGCGATGTGAACCACGATGGCCATGCAGGCTCCTGTCATGTCACGTGCTTTTGGGTGAAGGAGCACGTCGTCCTGTCGGCCAGAATCTCGGATTTCCCTTCGCACGGGCATCGAGCATGACAAGGCGATGGTGGCGGTCCAGACCGCCGAGGGTGGTTACGTTCGTGCCAGGGCCACCAGCTAGTACTACAGGGCTAGCTCCAATGCCGTTGAGGCGCCCCGAAGCGTCCGGACAGTGGATCAACTAAGATTCACTTCCGGAAGCTTCGGGGTGGGTCAACCCGGAAACCAACGGGTCGCGGGCCTCGTCAGGATGGCACGGGGCGCGGCGACGGCGACTTGCGGTGTCCCCCGCCCCTGGACCGCATCGCAGCTCCGGACTCCGCCAGCACTCGGTGAATGAAGCCGTAGAAACGGCCAGCGCTCTCGGCCAGCACACGGATACTGGTCCTTTCTCGTGCTGCCGCTTCAGCGCATCGGCCATCGCCACTCGAGTCGCACCGGTGATCCACTGCCCTTTGCCGAAACCGGTCGGCTTCGCGGTGCAAGAATCTTCGGAGTACGTGCCGTCTGCCGCACGCACATGTAAGGACACCATGGTTCGCCTCTTCCCACCCCTCGTGCTGATAGATGTCGATCAGCACCCCATCCAGCGACGATACCCACACGAGTGGCCGAGCCCAAGGCAATAACCGACGATCAAGATCACACTCCCCCTGGCCGAGACGAAACCCCTCCAGGTTCAGGAACCACATCCTGCGCGCGCATCTACATGCAGACGACTTCGGTCATCCGCGTCGCCGCCCGATCGAGCGATGGCTGATACCGGCCTGTGGGACTGTCTCGGTCGGACGAAGACCTTACCGACGGTGCCAGTGTTGGGCACGAACACGATGTCGAGCATCGCGTGACCCCCGTTACCCTTCGCGCACTGACCGACCACCTCGACAACCGGAAAGGCCATCAGCTAGCCGATAGTGAAGCGAGAGTCGGCATATGTCGCGCGGGCGGCGCTGCTGCTGTCGTGGATGCTGCTGAGCAGAAGTTCTGGGGTGCGTCCTACCGACCTGCGGCGCAGTCGTCCCAGGCTTCGCCCGCGTAACGGCGTGAGCACCTTGTCCACGTCGGAGCCAGCGACCAGGTCGTGACGAGTTGACCATTCGCGGCTTACAGTCTGGACTCTATCGCTGGTGGGGAGGACAGATGGTGGGGTCGGGGGTGGGAACGACCGGGGTGTTCGGGCAGGCGCAGTTCCGGATTCTGTGGGCCGCTGCGGTGACCTCGATCGTCGGTGATCAGCTGGCCAGGGTCGCGTTGTCGCTGCTGGTGTTCGCCAGGACCGGCTCGGCCGCGGCGACCGCCGGGACATACGCGCTGACGACGATTCCGGCGCTGGTGTCCGGCGTGTTGCTGTCGGGGCTGGCGGATCGATGGCCGCGCCGCTCAGTCATGGTGACCGCGGACGCGGTGCGGGCAGTCCTCGTCGCTGCCATGGCGATTCCCGATGTCCCGCTCGGCGTGCTGGCCGGTCTGCTGGTGCTGGTGCAGCTGGCTGAGGCGCCGTTCGCCGCGGCGCAAGGCGCTGTGCTGCCGGACATGCTCGACGGCCGCTACGAGGCCGGGCAGACAGTCATGCTCATCACGCACCAGACGTGCCTGGTCGGTGGGTTCGCCGGCGGTGGCCTGCTCGCAACCTGGTTAGGTCCGAACGTCGCGCTCGCCGTGGACGCCGCGACGTTCGTCGTGTCCGGGGCGCTGCTACGAGCGGGGATCGGCCGGTATCCCGTCGAGGCCGTCGCCGCCGCGGTACGGCTGCGAGTCGAGCTCGTCGGATGGCTGGTGCGGGTGGGCCGGGGCGCCGGGCTGGTAGCGCGCGACCGGCGGCTGCGGACGCTGATGAGCCTGGGCTGGCTCGCGACATTCACCGTCGTACCTGAAGGCCTGGCGGTGGTGTTCGCGACGCAGGCCGGGTTGGGCACCGGGTGGGTTGGTGTGCTGCTGGCCGCCGAACCGGCCGGTGCGGTGGCTGGGGCGGTCCTGCTTCGGCTGGTGCCGCGAACAGTCCGGCTGCGGCTGCTCGGTGTGCTCGCGGTGGGAACGTCACTGCCGCTGCTGGGCTATGCCACAGCGCCGGGCGTCGCGGGAGCGCTGGTGCTGCTGGTCGTCTCCGGGCTCTGCTCGGCCTATCAGGTGAGCGCCGCGTCGACGTTCGTGCAACTGGTCCCCGCCGACCGACGCGGCCAGGCGCTGGGGTTCGCGCGGGCCGGGCTGATCGCCGGGCAAGGTATCGGGGTCGCCGCCGGAGGCGTCATCGCCCAAGCCTGCGGGTCGGCCACGATCGCGATCGCACTCGCCGGTGTCGCTGGCACCGCTCTCGCCCTCGCCGCAGCCACCGGCTGGGCACGCCTCGCCCCCGCCCAGATCGCGAACGCACTACCCGTCGAACGCTAGGCCCGCGGCCGAGGCGAGCCGGTCGTTCTCCGACGCCGGCAACCCGCACTGATCATGGGTGTCCCGTCACCGGGGCGAGGACGGGTGGGTATCCCGGCGGCCGCGCCGCCTGGCGCGGGCGCCGGGTCCACTCGCCAACCTCGATCGGCTGGGGCCGCTCGAGGCTGTGGTCTCGTTCACGGGCATGTTACCGCCAGATCTTGTCGCGCCAGATCTTGTCGCGCATCGGGAGTCACCTCCGTTCCGCAGTCTCGACGCCGGGCTGTGGTTCGCGGGTCACCAGATCTTGTCGCGCATCTCGCACCTCCTCGCCCCACCACTGCGGGCCGAAACGCACCCCGGTATGCGAGCGGGCCCACGGGTAATGGTGGCGGGTCAGCGCACGGGCGTCTCGTCAGCGCAATGGCGGCTGCCCTTTGCGCAGGTCACGACGTACGGTGAGTGGGTACGCGGATGCGGAGAGAGACAATGGGGCGGCTTGTGGACGGCGGCGACAGTACGAGACCCAGCTGGCTTCCGTGGACCTGGTCGCTGTGGCACCTCCCTACACGGCCGCTGATCTACGTCCTGGGCATCGAGACCGCCGCGCTCGCCGCGGTCCTGCTCCTCGCCAGCCCGACACCGGCCTCGAGCTGGGCCACGGCGGGTCTGCTGGTCGCGTGCGCCGCGCTGCACCTGCATGCCTCGCACGCCATCGAACGGATCCGCCGCGACCGCTCCCACCTCCCCCACGTCGACCTCTGCTCGGTGTGGACGATCTCCGGCGCGCTCGTGCTGCCCACACTGGCCGAGGTCGCGCTCATCCTCGCGATCTACGCCCACCGCTGGCTGCTGGTCGGACGGTTCGACCAGCAACGCCCGCCCTACCGGGCCGCCTTCACCGTCGCGATGATGACGCTCGCCGCGCTGGCCGCCTCCACCGTCACCACCAGCACCGGGCTGCGCGACCACCTGCTCGCCGCCACACTGGGCTGGGCCGACGTCGCCGCGCTGGTCGCCGCGATCGCCGGGCACTGGCTCGTCAACTCCGCCATCGTCGCCGGGATCCTGCTGCTCACCGCCGACCTCACCCGTCGCCGCGACGCGCTCGGCAGCACCGCCGACAACCTCCTCGAAGTAGCCCAGCTCGTGCTCGGCGGTTTCGTCGCGTTCGCCGCAGCCGCGTGGCCGGAAGTGACCCTGCTGATGGTGGTGCCGCTGCACCTGGTCCACCAAAGCGTCCTGCTCCACCAGTACAAACTCGCCGCGCGCACCGACAGCCGCACCGGTCTGCTCAACGCCGTCGCCTGGCAAGACACCGCCCACGCCGCGCTTCAGCACGCCCGCCACGGGCGCACCCCAGTCTCAGTGATGCTGCTCGACCTGGACTTTTTCAAGCGCATCAACGACACCCACGGCCACCAGGTCGGCGACGACGTCCTCACCCGCGTCGCCACGGTCCTGACCGACACCGTCCGGCGCGACGACGCCATCGGCCGCTACGGCGGGGAAGAATTCGCGGTCCTGCAGCCTGGTGTCGGCCCAGCCGACGCCGCCGGCATCGCCGAACGCATCCGCGCCGGCATCGCCGACCTCGACATCCGCGACGACCACGGTCACCCTGTTCGGCTCACCGCCACCATTGGCGTAGCGACCTGGCCAGACACCGCGGAGCCCACCATTGAAGGGATGCTGCGCTCAGCCGACGCCGCGCTCTACGCAGGAAAGCACGCGGGGCGCAACCAAGTACGCGCAGCGGGGACACCTGCGTGGTCAGCGACTCGTGAGCCATCGACCAACGACGACGAGCGTCGACCTCCTCACGGAATTTCACCGTTCGACAAGCGCCCGGCGTCGACGCCGAGGCGGTCCCGATCCGCGGGACCGCACACCTAGACCGCTGCGTCCCGGCTCGACGCGATCGTCGTGTGCCCGCAGCACCCCGCGCTCACGATGACGCACAGTCGCGACAGCCAGACCCGTGGCCGTCAAGACGGCCCCGACGACAGATCCGGATCGTTCCCGTATAGCCCGCGCGTTGCGTTGTTGCCAGCATCGTTGTCCGCGCGGATCGGGTGTACCGGCACAGCACCACAGCTGACTCAGAACGCGGACAGTTGGGCGTCGGTGTCTGTGGGTGGTTCGGGTGTGGGTTCGTGGTCGGCGGGGTCGCTGAAGCGGGTGGTGAGTCTGGTGTTGCGTGGCTCGGCGCTGTTGCGGATCGCGCGGCGGAGCGCGTCGTGCGAGCCGACGATGACGACCATCGTCTTCGCGCGGGTGATGGCGGTGTAGAGCAGGTTGCGCTGCAACAGGAACGGTCCGGCCGCGGAGCTGAGCGCGATGACGACGTAGGCGTATTCGCTGCCTTGCGACCGGTGCACGGTGATGGCGTAGGCGTGGGCCAGTTCGTCGAGTTCGTCGAAGCCGTAGATCACCGCCTCCCCGTCGTCGAGGGTCACCGTGACTGTCCGGTCGTCGACGTCGACCGAGGTGACGGTGCCCGCGGAGCCATTGAACACGCCTGCGGTGCCCTTGTCGTAGTTGTTGCGCGCGGGCATCACCTTGTCCCCCGGCCGGAACGCGCGGTCGTCGCTCCAGTGCTGCGCCTCCCCCGCGGTGTGGGGGTTGAGCTGGTCCTGGATCAGCCGTCCGACGTTGAGCGCGCCGGTGTCGCGGGCCCGGCCGGGGCAGAGCACCTGCACGTCGCGGGGGTCGAGTCCGTAGGCGGCGGGCAGGCGCCGGGTCGCGACGTCCACGACGATGCCGGGGATGTTGGCCGGGTCGGTGACAGGCACGAGCCAGAACTCGCCGCCGATGGTGGGCATCTGGCCGCGGCGGACCGCGTCGGCGCCGGTGCTGATGCTGCTGCCCGGTCCCTGCCGGTAGACCCGCTCCAGCCGGACGTGCGCGATGTCGGGGACAGCGAGCAGATCACGCAGCACACATCCTGAGCCGATGCTGGGCTGCTGGTCGATGTCGCCGACCAGCAGCAGGTGCGCGCCCTCGGGGATCTTGGCGACAAGTTCGTCGGCCAGGCGCACATCCAGCATGGACGCCTCGTCGACGACGACGAGGTCGGCCTGCAGCGGGTCGGTGTCGTCGAACAAGGTCACCACCGCGTCGGTGCCGGGCTTGGGCCGCACCGGGCGATGGATGGTCGTCGCGGGGAGCCCGGTCAGCTCCACCAGCCGTTTCGCGGCGCGCCCGGTGGGCGCGGACAGGGTGACCTTCCCGCCGCAGCGGACGACGGTCTCAGCGATGGTCCGCAGGGTGAAACTCTTTCCGCAGCCGGGCCCGCCCGTCAGGATCGACACCCGCTCGCTCAGCGCCATCCGCACGGCGTCGCGTTGCCGGGAGTCCAGTTCACGCCCGTCGCCCGACACCGGCGGGTCGACGATGAACCGCGCGGCGGCCGGGCGGGTGGCGAGCCGCGACGGTGCGTGCAGCAAGCGCCACAGGTCGTTGGCGAGGGTGGTCTCGGCGCGGTGCAGCCGGGCGGGGAACGCCACCGGGTCCGGACCGTGTTCGGGAGCGTGTTCGAGGATGACTTTCCGTTTGCGGCGCAACTGGTGCAACGCGACCCGGAGCAACTCGGGTCCTAAGCGACGAGCGCGGTGGCCGCCCGCAGGAGCGCCGGCACGGACAGGAAGCAATGCCCGGCTTTGCTCTGCGCCTCATCGAGCACGTGCAATAAGGCCGCCTTCATCCGGTCCGGGCTCTGCATCGGGATCCCGACGGCGAGGGCGATCTTGTCGGCGTTGAGGAACCCGATGCCGTGCACCTCCTCCACCAGCCGGTACGGCGCGGTCCGCACGACGTCCTGGGTGTCGGCGCCGAGGCGTTTGTGGATCTTCACCGCCAACGACGGTGACACCCCCACCCCCTGCAGGAAGATCATCACCTCCCGCAGCGCGCGGTGCTCGGCCCACCCGGCGACGATCGTGGCCAACCGCCCCTCGCCGATCAGGTGCACCCCCAGCAGTTCCCGCGGCCGGTGTTCGATGACCTCGAGGGTGGCCTCGGCGAAATGCCCCACGATCGCGTCAGCGAGCTTACGGCCGATACCTGCGACCAGGCCTGACCCGAGATAGGCCTTGATCGCGTGCACCGTCGCGGGCAGCACCCGTTCGCACTCGACGACCCGCACGGTGTCGCGGACAGTCGAACGCCGGTCGTGGTGGCCGCTCACACGGATCGTCTCCCCCGGCTGCAATCCTCGCAGCACCGTGCCCGCGACTTTCACCTCCTCCTCGGCACTTGGCGCGACCACCGCCACGGTGTAGCCGTCGACACCGACATGCACCAGCCGCCGCACGACACCCTCGACCGTGCGGATGTCATCAGGCATGGCGACCTACCCGAGACAGTGAAGCGCCGCGGGGCGCGCATTCCTGCATCAGACCAGCCTAGCTTCGCCCGACCGTGCAACAGAAACCGCGACGCGCCCGGTCAGCCCAGGCCATGGCGGCACAGTGACCCGGTCACATAGGTATGTCCCGTAGGTGAGGCGTGTCCGCTCGCCAATCCTGCTGTCGTAGCCGATTCGTACGCGGTTCTCAACCACGCTACCGGCTCCGATCTGAACCCTTCATGGACCACGACCTGTTTTCCGACAAGGCAGTGCGGCCCCACAGCGAACGGCTTGCCGTCCCCCGTGCGCAAGCGCAGTGACATCTGCCTGCTTCCACTTGGGGGTGGCATACGACACGGCCGGAGCGTGCTCGGTGCGTCAGCCTTACGCTGCCGGGGTTGCGGGCACGCAGGCCTTGATGACGGCTGCGTCAGCGTCGGCTGCGGTTTTGACGGCTGCGGCAGTCTCGGTGGCGGTGCCGGTTTCGGCACCGATGGCGGTCTTCAGGACCGCCATGGCCGCGGTGACGTCGCCGGGAGGCACGGAGATGAACGCCTTGGCGAGGGTCTGGAAACTCGCCGCTACCGCTTGGGCCTTTTCGACGTTGGCGGCTGCCTTCGCGGTTGCCACGACGATGGCCGCCTGGGCAGCCAAGGCGGCAGCTGAGCAGGCGGGGACACTGGTGGGCGCGCGACCCGTTGACACCGAACTCATCGCGGGTGTGCCGGTGGTGGCATACGCCGCAACTGTGCCGCCGGCAAGCAGCGCACTGGCGGCAAAGGTCGCAACGGCGATGCGGTAAATTTTCATGAGGGAATCCCTGTCCTGAGAAAGGTGAACCCGACACGCCCGACAGAACAGTCGAACCGTGGAATCCACATTGGCGAGAGCTAATTTTGCTCCCACTAGAAAGCAGAGCACTAAATGCGCCGGTCCGCAATCACCCATAATAACCGGCGAGTGCTCGTGATCCGGCAGGTCGGGGTTCCTGCTCGGGGTTTAGGTCGCCGAATTGACGTTTGCCGAGTTCCTGTTCTTCGCCGCTGCAAGAGCATCTGACCTGCTCCTTTGATGCTAGTCCCAGCAGACTCGATTTGCAGTAATTCGGCGTGCCTGGTTCGACGATGAGCCACAATCCTCGCAAAAATCATCGTGCCTTGGCTGCCAACTGGCACGTCGAACCACCCATCCGAGTGCGGCCGGTCGATTTTTTGAGCCCAAAAATTATCAGGGCTATCCGAATCATGGCAGCAATCTGATGGTGTCCATTCACGGGGATGACTGGTGTTGAGGTTGCTGCTGGTTCGGGGAGCCAGCGCCCGAATCGGGTCAGCGCCGCGGCGAAGATCGGTACCAGCTCGTCGGGCAGGTGGCAGTCGCGTACCGGGCCACAGGAGCTGCCGGGATCGGGGCGGGCGGTGAAGAAAGTAGCGCCGAGTAGCGGCCTCGGTGTTCGGGATCGCCTTCCAAGAAGACCGCGGCAGCGGCCACAGTCAAGATCCGGCTGGCGTGGTTGAGCGTGTCAAGGCCGGTGTTCTCACGCAACTGCGGTTAGCGGGTGTTCGTCTCATGACACACCTGCACTGTCACCGTCGTGATCCACGATCGGAACCCGGTCGGTATCCGGCCACAGCGTTCGAGGTTGTGCCAGGCGCGCACAAACACCTCCACCACGACCTCGTCCGCCGCGGTGCCCGCCGGGAAAGTCCGGCGCGCGAGTTGGTATACCGGTCGCAAGTGACGCAGCACCAGGCTCTCGAACGCCGCCACATCGCCGGCCCGGACCCGTGCCACCAACACACCGTCCACCCACAGCGCGCCGCCGGGCCTCCACGCGTCCCAGTGGTCAGCGTTCGGCGGCAGCGCGACGTGGTGCCGCAGTGACCCGATCATGCCCGGTTCCTTCCTTCGTCGCCGGGAACTCGAGTTCCCGCGCCGGTGGATGTCTCATCAGCATGGAACAGGTCCTGCGGCCCGCGCGAGCCGCGCCAGTGCAGCTCACCCGGTGGAGTGACCGGTCTGGGTGTCAGGTGCCCAGGCGTGCGTAGAGGCGTCCGGCGAGGGTGGCGGCCAGCTGGTTCAACGCGGCGGTCGGGTCGAGCTGGGCGTATTGGCCGAGCAGTTCGGCCGCCGTGTAGGCCTCTTCCGCCGACAACACCGCCAGCGGCGGTTGCGTCGTGCCCCGCTCGAGCAGCTCGGCGAGCCGCTGGGCGTAGTCGCGGTGGTCGGGCACCCCGGCAAGGCCGAACGGATCCTGGGGCACGGCCTTGTCGCTCATAGGAGGAACCTCTCTCGTCGTCTCAGTCGTCATCGTCGTCAGCCAGGCCGTCACCGTATCGGGTGACGCAGTAAATCTATGGCGGCGGGGATAGACATTCGATCGTGGGTGTGTGTAGTGTTCTGCTCATACCGAGAGAGACAACGTCAAGCAGGCGCGGGAGATGATGTAACTACCCGCGAGGTGAGACATCACGGTCAGGCAGGACGAAGCCACTCAACGGACAGGTTTCGACTGGTGACCGAAGCAACATCTCGGGACCAGGCAGTGAAGACGCAGTAGAGAGATGGTCCCGGCGCAGTAGTGCAGGACGTAGGCGGCGCGGAGTGTGCCTGGCCTGCGCAAGTGTTGTACCGCAGCACAAAGCGAAGTCAGTGGTTGTTGCAAGGTCAGATGGTGCAGGACGGTCAGGTGGCCGGAACCGATCACGGTCGGGGTTTCGGGCAGTGACCAGCGGCGTGACGCGTGCTGGGACCGATCAGTGGAAGGGTCTCAGCCGGTGACGGTCGCAGCAGTGGACGTGATACACGGTAAGGAAACACCGGAAAAAGAAAGGGAAGCGTCTCATCATTGGATCGCCCGCAGCGGCCGGGTAGTTGCGCCGCGCGGGTACCGCAGTCCCATCAGATTGGAAGGTGGTTCCCGGTTACGAACAAGCGATCTCCGCACCGTCGGCCTCTCGGTCTGGCGATGTGGATACAGGAAGCCGACGTGCACGTCGGTTGACAATGGTGAAACCCAACCCTCGGGACCCCGGGCGCCGCACACGGCACCCGGGGTCCCTTGTGATGTGGAGGTGCAATGAGTCCTGACCAACGCGAGACCCCCGCCCCCGGTTCGGGTGGGGCCGACAAGTTCGACGATGACCAGTACCCCGCCTACATGGGCCGGGCCGCCGAGATGCTCGGCGCCACGCAAGGATTTCTGCGTAGCCTCGACGAAGGCGGGTTTCTCACACCGCAACGCTCCGCCGGCGGGCACCGCCGCTACTCCCGCCGCCAACTGCGCCTCGCCGCGCGGGTGCGGGAACTGGTGGATCACGGCACCGGCCTCGACGCCGCCTGCCGCATCATCACCCTCGAAGACCAACTCCACGCCTCCGAACGCCGCAACACACCACTACACTCAGCCGACGCCGACCCGCAGGCCACCGACTCACCGAGTGCGAGCCAGTCCGCCCAGTAGCGCAGGGACTGGTCTCTCTGTCCCGCACCTGGGCACCACCGCACGACTCACACGGCGCTCAGCCTCTCTACGCTGCTCGGCGGCCAGCTGGTCCCGTGTTGACCGAGTCACCGCTACGACCTCCTGGGCGACGGTGGGTCACGTCGCGGGGTTGCGGCGGTGGGTGGCGTCGCGGCGGACCTGCTCGGTGTGTTCGGTGATGGCACCGACTTGGTGGGCGAGGTGGCTGTGCCGGTCGCCGAGGTGGGGCTGGGTCGCGGCGAGGGGGCGCAGAAGCTCGGCGGGGTCGTCGTTGCCGAGGGCGTCACCGAGCTGGCTGACGCGTTTCTGTGCCGCGGTGCCGAGGTTTTCCAGGGCGCTGACCTGTCCGGCCAGTGCCCGCAGCACCACGGTGTGCTCCCGGGCCCAGTCGGCCACGGCGCGGTCTGCGGCCCGGCGGGCTCGTTGGGCGTCGACGCGGGCTTCACCGGTGCTCTCGCCGGTGGTAGACGGTTGCAGGCGCAGGTAGCGGCGTTCGGCGGCTTGCCTGCTGGCCACGCCGAGCGCGGGCGCGAGTGCGGCCCAGCTGACGCCGGCGGCGCGGGCGGCGGTGATCAGCTCCGGCTCCCAGCCCGACAGCTCCTCACGCAGGGACCGCAACGCGCTCAACGCGGCCAGCAACCCGTCCTCGTCGTGTGTCCCGTCGCGGGCGGCGAGCACCGAAACCAGCACGTCCCGGAGGGCATCGAGCGGGTCCGCATCCATCTTCGTCATCCTTCCGACGACCCAGCACTTGTCATCGTTTCGATGACATGTTAGAACAGTGGTGCGTGTTGACGCCAGAGAAGACAACATTGGAGGTGGAACCATGTTGATGCGCACCGACCCGTTCCGCGACCTCGACCGGCTCACCCAGCAACTGCTCGGCACACCCACCGGCACCTGGTCCAAACCCACAGCGATGCCGATGGACGCCTACCGCGCCGGCGACGAGTTCGTGGTCTGCTTCGACCTGCCCGGGGTGGATCCTGCGGCGATCGACCTCGACGTCGAACGCAATGTGCTCACCGTCAAAGCCGAACGCCGTCCGGTGTCCCCCGGTGACGACGTCGCGATGCAGGTCGCCGAACGTACGCTGGGCGTGTTCTCCCGCCAGCTGTTCCTCGGCGACACCCTCGACACCGAGCACATCCACGCCGACTACGACGCGGGTGTCCTGACCCTGCGCATCCCGATCGCGGAGAAAGCCAAACCGCGCCGCATCACGGTCTCCGCCACCGGCGAAGACCGCACGGAAATCCGGGCCTGACCTCCCGCCTCACGACCGAGGTGAGCGCCATGACCACCACCGAGGTACCGGTCGCGGTGGAACTGCTGCTCGTGC
>NZ_JAYMZS010000111.1:0-29264 GCF_035828755.1 Amycolatopsis sp. H20-H5
GGTCGATTCCCAACTCACGGGCAACCTCGGCGATCGTGCGGGCGGTGTCGATCACGCGATGCGCCGCCTCGACCTTGTACTCGGCCGTGTACGACCGACGCTTCCGGGAAGACATAACGGACATCCTTCCAGCGGGGCTGAGCCCTGCTAAATCGGTGTCCACTCTCCGGGGGGAACCTCACACCCCGCACGCGAGGTCGAGCAGCGCGTGCGAGCGCTCAATCCGCTGCTCGACGTCGAAATCGTGGCGCGCACGACCCACGCCCTCTCGCTGCAACGGCCCGGGCTGGTGACAGCGCGGATCCTGGAAGCCGCTCACGTGACCGGTCAGCACTCGGCGCGCGGAGAGAGGGAGAGTTTGTGCAGACATGATTGCTTCGATGCTGGGCAGTCAACAAACGGGCAAACGTCGACTGGGACGGCGGCTTGTCAAGGGCAAACCCATCTCATCGGAGAGTCGCCGGGCGGGCAGCGGCCCGTCCGGCGATTCGTGAATCCGGTCAGAAGATGCGGGTGTTGCCTGCCGTGGTCCAGCCCCAGCCGACTTCGGCCCCGTACCCGAAGAGTTCGTTGTTCTTGAACACGCCAGAGCTCCGGAAAGCCTTCAGCGTGCCGTTCGCCAGGTTGGACATGATGTCGTCCTTCCCGTCGCCGTCGTAGTCCGCGACGAGGATGCGCGGAGCGGCGTTGGCGTCCCAGCCCCATCCGGCGTCGACGCCGTAGCCGAACTGTGCGCTGTCCATCGAGCCGCTGCCCGTGAACGCCTTGAGCGCACCTCCGGTGTTCTGCGAGATGAGGTCGTCCTTCCCATCTCCATTGAAGTCACCGACCACGACGCGTGGCAGGTTTCCCGTGGTCCAGCCCCAGCCGACTTCCGCTCCGTAGCCGAAGAGTTCGTTGTTCTTGAACACACCGGAGCTCGGGAACGCCTTCAGAATACCGCTGGCACCACCGGAGATCAGGTCGTCTTTGCCGTCGCCGTTGAAGTCGCCGACGAGGATGCGCGGTGCGGTGTTAGGATCCCAGCCCCAGCCGACATCGACGCCGTAGCCGAACTGTGCGGCGTCCATGGAACCACTGGAGGTGAAAGCCCTGAGCGAACCGTCGGTACGTTGCGCGATCAGGTCGTCCTTATGGTCGCCGTTAAAGTCGCCGACAATTATGCGTGGGGTCGACGCCGTGGTCCAGTCCCAGCCGACTTCGGCGCCGTAGCCGAAGAGTTCGTTGTTCTTGAACACGCCAGAGCTCGGGAACGCCTTGAGAGTGCCGTTTGCGCTGTTCGCGATCAGGTCCGTCTTGCCGTCGCCGTTGAAGTCGCCGACGAGAACACGAGGTGCCGTCCCGGCGTCCCAGCCCCAACCCACGTCAACGCCGTAGCCGAACTGGGAAGCGTCCATCGCGCCACTGCCAGTGAACGCCTTGAGCGCGCCGCCGGCGTCCTGCGAGATGATGTCCGCCTTGCCGTCGCCGTTGTAGTCTCCGGAGTACACGACGTTTCCGCTGGCCGTCACCCCGCCACCGTTCCACAAGGCACTGACAACCTTCCCAGCGTCGGCGGCCTCCACGCCGTAGCGATAGCGATACTGTGCGGCGGGTCGTTGCACGTCCGCCGCCACATCACCGATGGCCGCGGTGTTCCAGGAATTGTTCGGATACATCGACTGCATCACGTTGAGGAAGAGATTGGTGGCAGTCACCGCGCTGGTGCGGGCCTCGAAACTGCCCCAGCTCGCACGCTGCTGATAGAGTCCCACCGAATCGAGGTCCCCGCTGGAAACGTTGCGGATACTGGATTCCACGATGACGGTCGCGATCGCGATGGCGGCCGCCTTCTCGTTGAAACCGCGCGCCTTCACCGCCTGCACGATCATCCTGGCGCAGGAGAGGTTGTAGGCGTTCAGATGCCCGCGCATCTTGTTCTGCAATGACCCGTTGAGCTGGCCTGCGATCGCGGTGTCGTCGGACACGGTGCCGCTCGGGTCGCAAGGCAGGTCGGCCATCGCGGCGGACACCTGGTCCGGCCAGATCTCGTGCGGGTCGACGGGCTGGGCCGCCCCCGCCGCTGACGCGACGCCGGGCAAGCCGCCCAGAAGCAGGAAAAATGCGACACAGACCAGGGTGAAACGAGTTCTTCGAGCACTCAGGTGCGGCTTCACGAAGGCGTTTTCAGACATGGTGGTCTCCCATCAGGAATCCTTGGAAAGTTGGGGAAGGTAGAAAAGGATCAGAAGATGCGGGGGCTGCTGGCGGGGGTCCAGCCCCAGCCGACCTCGGCGCCGTACCCGAAGAGCTCGTTGTTCTTGAACACACCGGAGCTGGGGAACGCCTTCAGGACACCGTTGGCGCCACCGGAAACGAGGTCGTCTTTGCCGTCACCGTTGTAATCCCCGACGAGGATGCGGGGCGCGGTGCCGGTGTCCCAGCCCCAACCGGCGTCGACGCCGTAGCCGAACTGTGCGCTGTCCATGGAACCGCTGCCCGTGAACGCCTTGAGCGCACCTCCGGTGTTCTGCGAGATGAGGTCGTCCTTCCCGTCACCATTGAAGTCGCCGACCATGACGCGCGGCAGGCTCGCGGTGGTCCAGCCCCAGCCGACTTCCGCTCCGTAACCGAAGAGTTCGTTGTTCTTGAACACACCGGAGCTGGGGAACGCCTTCATGGTGCCGTTCGCCAGGTTGGAAATGAGGTCGTCTTTACCGTCGCTGTTGAAGTCGCCGACGAGGATGCGCGGAGCGGTGTTGGGATCCCAGCCCCAGCCGACATCGACCCCGTAGCCGAACTGTGCGGCGTCCATGGAACCACTGGAGGTGAAAGCCCTAAGCGAGCCATCGGCACGTTGCGCGATCAGGTCGTCCTTGCCGTCGCCATTGAAGTCACCCACGATGATGCGTGGGGTCGACGCGGTCGTCCAGTCCCAGCCGACTTCCGCTCCGTAACCGAAGAGTTCGTTGTTCTTGAACACGCCAGAGCTCGGGAACGCCTTGAGAGTGCCGTTTGCGCTGTTCGCGATCAAGTCTTCCTTGCCGTCGCCGTTGAAGTCGCCTTTGAGTACGCGGGGTGCCTTGCCGGAGTCCCAGCCCCAGCCGACGTCGACGCCATAGCCGAACTGGGAAGCGTCCATCGCGCCACTGCCGGTGAACGCCTTCAACGCGCCGCTGGCGTCCTGCGAGATGATGTCCGCCTTGCCGTCCGCGTTGTAGTCACCGGCGTAGATCACCCCGGCGGAGTCGGCGGGCTGGGTGACGATGTTGTTGTATCGGTACGGCGGGTACTGCGCGGCCGTGTTGTTCCAGAGGTACTCGTGGTAAATGGCCTTCGGCGGAGTCTGTTCATAGACCCAGTACCGTGATTTCACGGTGTCGAGCCAGCCGCCGAACAGCCGCGCATGGCCCATCTCGCTGGTATTCGGGTTGACCCAGAGCAGAATGTCGCCGGGCAGCAGTTCGTCCTTCTCGATCCGGTGGCTGATCTGCGGCAGGGAGGAGGTTATCCAGCTCTGCGTGGCCTGCCAGGCGAACGAGACGAACCCTGAGCAGTCGGCGCGGTAGCCGTCCACTTTGTTGGTATTGGAGTACGGAACGCCGCGGTCGACCCAGGTCTTGGCGCGGGCCATCACGTCCGCGCGGGCCACCGGGCCGCCGGCCATGGCATGCATGCCTTCCAGCGGCGTCGGTTCTGACGCTTCGTGCGACTGGTGGTCGTCGGGGGGAGCGGCGTTGGCGGTGGTACCGAACATGCCCAGCAGGATCGACACAACGGTGATCAGCAGGACGAGAACGGTGAGCCGTCTTCGCGGACTGGGCTCGATTCCGGCAGTCATCACAATTTGTTCCTCTCAAAGAGAAAAGCATGGATTTCGGTATGGGTGGTAATGCTCGGGTGACCGTTCATAGGGGTAGGGGATACGGCGGTGCACGGTGCCGACACCGGTCGCGTGCTCATAAGCCCAATAGGTACGGAAATCAGGGCCGTCCCACCGGGCGAACAGGGTCGCGTGCCGGTCCCGGAAGCCGCCGATCGCGGCGATCACCGCGTCACCGGCACGTAATTCGGTTTTGTCCAGGCGGACGGCCAGCCGGGTGAGGTCGACGGTGTTCGGCCCGCCGCGGGCATCGGCCGGCCGGCCCGGTAGCCCCCAGGCCATCGATACGTAGCCCGAGCAGTCAGTGCGGTAACTGCCGAATTCGTTGTCATGGAATCCTTCGGCGTCGTAGCCGACGGAATCGGCAAGCCAGCTTTGCGCCCGGATGAGGATTTCCGCCCGGCTGGCCGGCGGTGGCCGTGAAGTGGTTCCGGTCTCCTTCACCACTCAAGATTCGCAGCCGGTCCTGTATCCGGGCTGTACTCGCCGTGCCGGCCGGCGGCGAATCCTTCAGAATTCCTGTAGCCGATCTACAGTCGGGCCGCCGACGACCTCGGTGAGCCACTCCGAGGGGTTGGTGGCGGCGAGTTCATGCTGTTCACGGCTGCCCAGCGCGCGGTACACGGCAAGGGCTTCCGTCCAGTGCGCGTCGGCTGTGTGAGGATCGGTGCCGCAGAGCGCGGCGGCGAGGTCGCGTCGGGTCCTGGCGACCCACAGTGGCAGCCCGAGCGTCTGCCATTGCCGTAGCGCATCGCCGAGAATGACGGCGGCGTCGGCCGTCGCGCCCGCGGCCAGGTGATGCTCGCCGAGCGTTCGGGCGATGAGCGCGAGCCCGAAACGGTCCTTGTTTCGCGCGCACACCGCTCGGCTGTGCTCCAGCATCGCTGCGACTCGGCCCGTGTCGCGAAGCCGGATCAACGCCTTCGCCTCGGATTGCACCGCGTACGCCGCGCCGAGCTCATCGCCGATCCGGTCGAGGATCCGGGCCGAACGGACGCTGAGGTCCAGCGCTTCGGCGACGTCGCCCTGCGCACGATAGGCGAGCCCGAGCCCACGCAGGGCGATCGCTTCGCCCCGTGGGTCAGCTAGCTGCCGGTAGAGCTCGACGCAGCGTTTTGTCGCGTCGAGCGCTTCCACGAGGTCTCCCTGGTCGCGGCAGATCGCACCAAGGCCGTAGCTGGCGGAGGCCAGCACGGTCGGTTCGGCCAGCCGGTCGGCGATCGTCGCGGCGGCTTCCAGCGTCGCCCGGGCCTCGGCGAACTCACCGCGGTCACGCTGGACTGTGCCGATGGTGACCTCGGCGACCGCGAGGGTCACGTCGTCGCCCACTGCCTGTGCCTGCCGGACGGCTTCGGCGGAGAAAGTCATCGCCGCATCGAATTCGTCACCCTCGTAGTGCAACTGGCCCACCGCCGCCAGGATCATGGCTTCGGCATGATGGTCGTGTGCGCCCCGTGCGGCGGCCAGCGCGACATCCAGCGCACGTGCCCAGCCGTCGAACTCTTTGCGGGCCGAGAAGGCCGAAGACAGCACAGCGACAGCGAGCCGGGTACTGAGGTCGCCCGCCCCCAGCTCGTGGGCACGTTCCACGGTGCGCACCAGTGCGGCGGTCTCCGCCTCCAGCCAGGGGAGCGGATGCGTCTCGATCTCCTCGATCAGGCTCGTCTCGATCCGGCGGGCCGGCAGGTGCATCGGACGGGGGGCGAGGGTGACCCTTGGCAGTTTGGCCTCACCCGCCCGCACCAGGCCGATCCACGTGGAGACCACCCGGCCGAGTGCCTCGAGTACCTGCTCGCGCGGGAGCCTGCCGTGTGCCTGCTCGGCACCGAACAGCCGGACGAGATCGTGGAACCGGTATCGCACCCGGCCGATCGAGTCGACCCCCGCGACGTCAGCGAACCGCAGGTCGACCAGCCGCTCAACGATCTCGTCGGCCTCGTCGAGCGAGACGTCGAGCAACGGCGCCGCGATCCACGCGCCGAAGTCGGGGAAATCGCACAACGACAGCAGGTGATAGGCGCGTTCGGCCAGCTCACCCAGCTCGTCGCAATTCAGGCTCAGGCTGGCGCGGATGGTCAGATCGCCCGCCGTCAGCTCGTCCAGCCGCCGCCGTTCGTCGGCTAGCCTGGCCACGAGCGACCGCAGCGGCCAGTGCGGCCGCGCGAGCAGTTTCGCCCCCGCGACACGAATGGCCAGCGGGATCCCGCCGCACAGCTCGGCGATCCGTGCCGCGCCTTCGGGGTCCTCGCCGATCCGCTCCCGGCCGACGATGCGGCTCAGCATGTCGACCGACTGCTCCGGCGCGAACAGCGTCAGTTCGATCTGCTCGGCGCCGGCCAGCCCGGTGAGCCGCGCCCGGCTGGTGATCAGCACCAGGCATTCGGGCGTGCCCGGGAGCAGGGCCCGGATCTGCGCTTCGCTGCGGGCGTTGTCCAGCACGATGAGGATCCGTCTGCCCGCTGCCTTCATCCGGAACATCTCGGCCCGGTGATCGAAACCCTCGGGGATGTCGAGGCCGGTTACCCCCAAGGCCCGCAGGAACCGGGACAACACCTCGGCGGTCGTGGTGCCAGCGGCGTCCCCGCCCAGGTCGGCGAACAAGGTGCCGTCCACGTAGCGCGATCGGAGCCGGTGCGCCGCGTGGACGCCCAGCGCGGACTTGCCGGTCCCGCCGAAACCCGACAGCACCACGGTCGGCGTCGCCGTGCCGCCCCGGGCGGCGGCGGTGATGATCCGGGCGAGCTGTGTCTCGCGTCCGGTGAAGTCCGCGATGTCCGGCGGCAGCTGGTTCGGCGTGGCCACCACGGGCTCCGGTTCGGCGGCGGCGACCGCCGTGGGCTTTGGTTCCGGTGCGGTCGCGCGGGCCGGCCCGTCGAGGATCCGCGCGTGCAGTTCTTGCAGCTGCCCGCTGGGCTCGACACCGAGCTCGTCGACGAGGTACCGGCGGCAATCACGGAACACCGCGAGCGCCTCTCCTTGCCTGCCCGCCGCGGCCAACCCCAGCATCAACGCCGAGCGAAGCTCCTCCCGCTCCGGGTGTTCGGCCGTGAGGCCGACCAGCCGCGGGATGGCGTCGGCGTGCCTGCCCAAGCCGACGAGCGCGCGGGCAAGCCCTTCCTCGGCCGCGAGCCGAGCCTCCTCGAGCGCGTGTTCCCGCAGCCGAGCGACCGGCGCGTCCAGGCCGCCGAACACCGGGCCGCGCCAGAGCGAGAGCGCTGTCCGGTATAACCGCGCGGCATCACCATGACCGGAGTTTCGCGCCGTGGCCACGGTCGCGGTGAACGTCTCGAGGTCGTTGTCTTCGGGCGCCACGTCCAGGAGGTAACCCGGTGAGCGGGTCACCAGCAGCGGCGGCCCGCCCAGCGGGACGAGACAACGCCGCAGCGTCGAGACGTAGGTGTGCACCAGGGCCGGTGCGGAGCGGGGAGGCTTCTCCCAGAGCGCCGTCACCAGGCTCGTGAGCGGTACGACACGACGGGGTTGCAGCAGCAGTGCCAGCAGCAGCGCCTGTCGCTTTGCTCCGCCCAGCTCAAGTGCGGACTGATCGACCCTGGCCTCCACCGGACCCAATGCGAAAAACCGCATGGCCCACCTCCCCCTCGCGAACTGCGCGGCTAGCGCGCTCTGGCAAGTCTTGCCGGGAAGTCGTTGTGCGACATCGGGCGCGTGTCATCGCACAACAGAGTCCGCACAACCCGCACCGAACCGGAGTCTGCGCTTCAGGACGCCGGGTTCCAGGTCTGGCCGGGTTGCGGACGTCGGGTGAACGGTTGTGCAGAGGTTGTTGTGCGGTCAGCGCAAGCCGACGCCTGTCAAGATCCGGCCTGATAGACCTGGGTTGCAGGCGGTTCTGCCTGCAACCCGTCTACGGAAGGCAAGTGCATGAGGATCTCCACGCGAACCACCATCGCGGCAGCCCTGACGTCTGCGATCGCCGCGACGACCTTGTTCGCGGCCACCACCGCCAGCGCAACTGAAACGGGGTTTGACCGGTGCCCCGCGAACCACATGTGCGCGTTCGACCTGCCGGAGGGAAACGGCGCCATGGTCAGCTTCGTGAGTGGGTCTCCTGACCTGCGGACACTGGGGTTCAACGATCGAGCGACCAGCGGCGCCAATTACACCGGAGATCCGTTCTGCTGGTACGAGGGCTACAACTACACCGGGCAGAGCTACCGATCGGGCCCGGGCTCCACGGGTTACTTCGTGTACAACGACTTTTTCAGTTCCGTCAGGCGAGGGCCGTGCTGATCGAATCAGCTGGCTGTTTTCCGGATCGGCGGCCGAAGATGCCGATGACGATAGGCCGCCGATCCGGTCCGGTGCTGCCGCAGATTCCAGCGACCTCAGGTTCGGCCCTGGATTGGCAATCACCGATTTCACTGCCGTAGATTCCCCGTTGGCGAAGTCGGGCATGGCGGCTGGTACGGCAGCTCGGGGAAGTAGCTCGCCCAGTCCGTGGTGGTGAGCGGCGGACTCGAGGTGGCGCAGATCCGTGTGGCGATCCGTTCCAGGTCGGGGTCCCAAGTACGGGTGGTGCCGTCGTTCGAGGTCGAGACGAGGGTGTGTCCGTCGGCGAGGAAAGCCAGTCCGTTGAGGGCGTTGGTGTGGCCGTTGAAGAGCGCGTGCGGCACCGGGGCGGGCGGGTTGGTCGTGTCCCATAGCCGGATGGTGTTGTCTGCGCTGCCGCTGGCGAGCCATCGGCCGTCGGAGCTGTATGCGAGGCGGTAGACCTTGTCGGTGTGGCCGGTCAAGGTGGCCGTCGCCCGGAGGTGCCGGGGATCGGTCACGTCCCAGATGCGGATGGTGCCATCGCCGCTGGCACTGGCCAGGGTGCGTCCGTCAGGATTGAACGCGAGGTCGGCGACGTACTGCTGATGGCCCGGCGCCGTGGACAGCAACCGGGGTTGTCGTTCGTCGGTGATATCCCACAGTTTGACGGTGGGGATGTCGTCCATGCCGTCGGTGGCGAGCGTGTGCCCGTCAGGTGAGAACTCCACAGTGATGCTGCCGCTGAGCGGCGGAAGTGAGGCGAGGCGGACAGGGTTTCGGGGGGTGGTGATGTCCCACAGGTGGGTGCGGATGCCGTCGGCGATCGCCATGCGGGTGCCGTCGTGGTTGAAGGCGATCCAAGCGACGGTGATTCCGCCTTTGCCCGCGGGCGACGACATCAGCCGGGGATTGCGCGGGTCGGTGATGTCCCAGAGTTCGGTGGCGCCGTTGTAGCGCGTGGCGGCGGCTATCTGCCCGTTCGGGGTGAGGGCGACCGAGGAGATCGCTTCGGCACGTTCGCCGAACTCGGCGAGCGCCACGGGGTGCTGGGGATCGTGGGTGTCCCACAGGTGGATGGTCCCGTTCGCATTGCCGACCGCGGTGAGTGGCTGTTCCTTGGCTGCGGTGACGGCCGTCGGCGTGCCGGTCAACGCACGGAAGGCGAGTGCGGGCAGATTGTGCACTTGGACGACCTTGTCGTCGCCGGCAGTGGCTAGGGTGCTGCCGTCGGCGCTGAACAGCACCCCGGAGACCACGTTGGTGTGGCCGCCTAGTTTCAGCAGTTGCTGCGGGTGTTTGGGGTCGGCGATATTCCACAAATGAGTAGCGGGCTCGCCACCGGCTACGGCGACAGCGACAGTACGACCGTCCGAGCTGAAGGCCACGGTGGCCATGCCCTCCGCGGTAGTGGGCATCTCGCCGAGTGACACGAGTGGGCCGCCGTCCCGGACAGACCACAGGCGAGCCGACAGGGCATCACCAGAGATAAGGAGACGACCGTCCGGGCTGAAGCCCAATGAGCCAAGCGTCCCGGACGCGCTGGCGCCCTGGACGGCACTGACATGGTGGACATCGGTGACGTTCCAAAGCCTGATGACCGCGTCGTCACCGCCGAAGGCCAGCGTGTGGCCGTTCGGCGCGAACGTGACGGCGTTGATGTTCTGGTTTACCGGAGGCACGGGCAGGTCGGTCGGGTGGGCGGGGTCCGTGATGTCCCACAGTTGCACGGTGCCGGGGGATTCCCGGTGGTCGGGGCGGTACTTGTTCGAGGTGGCGATCGCCGCGGTGCGGTTGTCGGTGCTGATCGCGAGGCTCGAGACGGCGTTGCCCGTCTGTCGGGTCGCTCGTTGCACGGGGTGGCCGGGGTCGTCCAGGTTCCAGAGCGCGATTTCGCCTGCCATGGTTCCGGTGGCCATGGTGCGCCCGTCGGTGGTGAGGGCGACGGCCGAGGCCGGGTACTTCGACAGCGGGATTGTCGCGAACTCCTGGGGGCCTGTCTGATTGCCGAGATCCCACAGCCGGACCGTGGTGTCGGTGCCGGCGGTGGCCAGGAGCTTACCGTCGTGGCTGGCGGCCATGGCGGTGACTTGGCCGGTGTGCCCGATCAGCCTGGCCGGGGCCGGGGTGGCGTAGCTGGTGAACAGTGCTTCGCGCAGGTTCGGCTGTGGTGAGAGCCGGTAGGCGGCGAGCTGCAGCTGCAGTGCGAGCGCGGGGTTGGTCTCCCTGATGGCCTGGCTTTGGCTCAGCACCTTCTGTGCGAGCGCGAGGTCGCGTTGCTCTGTCGCGGTGGCACCGGTCTTCGCAGCATAGATCGTGGCCGCGCCGGCGACCACCACCAGCACGGTGAGTACCGCGACGAGCTGCCGCAGCCGCCGGGTGCGGCGCCGCTCGACGAGTTGTTGGGAGTCCTGCGCGGCGATGCTGCGGTCCAGGAACTCCTGTTCGAGCGGGGTGAGTTCGACGGGGTCGCGGTCACGCCAGAGCTGGGCACGCGAGAGCCGGGCGCCGCGGTAGAGCGCACCGGGGTCGTGGTCGTGTTCCACCCAGCTCAAGGTGGCTTCGGTCAGCTCCCGGTGGCTGCGCAGGCCTTCGCGGTCGGTGCTGAGCCAGCCGCGCAGCCGGGGCCAGGTGCGGATCAGGGCCTCGTGGCTGATCTCGACCGTGCCGTGGTCCAGCACGAGCAGCCGGGCGATGGCCAGCCGCTCCAGCACGGCGTCCAGGTCGGGATCGGCGACCCCGAGCTCGTCGCGACGCAGGCGGCGTTTTGTGTCCTCGGTGTCGTCGCGCAGCGCGATCAGGCGCAGCAGCACGCTGCGCGCGAGGTGCTGCTGCCGTGTTGTCAGGCTGAGGTAGACAGTTTCGGCTGTCTGGGTCAGTGCGTGTTCGATACCGCCTGCGGCGTGGTAACCCTCCACCGTCAACCTGGTTCCGCGCCGGCGGCGCCAAGTCTCCAACAGTGCGTGGGACAACAGGGGCAGCGCGCCGGGCTCACCGGAGGCGTCGGCGACCAACTCGGCCAGCAGCGCGGTCTCGACCAGACAACCGGCGCCCACGGCGGGCCGGGCGATCACCAGCCGCAGCTCGGCGGTGCTCATCGGCCCCACGACCAGCTGAGCGGTCTGCATGACCTTGGCCAGTGCCGGGTTCTCGCAGCAGCGGGCGTAGAAGTCCGCGCGCACCCCGAGCACCACACGAAGGCGGCTGGTGGCGCTGGACGTCGCGGCGATCAGGGCGGCGACGAACCGCTCACCTTCGGTCGTGCCGGCGAGGGTGAAGACCTCTTCGAACTGGTCGACCACCAGCAGGACGTCCTCGTCCTGGTCGCGTTCGGCCAGGATCCGGCGGGTCACGTGGTGCAGTCCGAGGTCCTCGGCCTCGATCTCGGCCTGCATCGCGCCGACCGGGCCGCCGCTGAGCGCGGCCAGCCGCACCGCGCATTCCTCAACCGGATGGGCGCCGGGCGTCAGGACGACAACGGCGGCCAAGTGCCCGGCCGTCACCTGTTCCCGGGCGTGGGCTACCAAACCGGCACGCAGCAGCGATGACTTGCCGGCACCGGACGAACCCACCACGGCGACGAGCCGGGCCCGCTCGACCAGTCCCGTCAGCTCCGTGGCCAGCTGGTCGCGCCCGTAAAACCGGTCGGCGTCCTCCGGCTGGAAGACCTGAAGCCCTTGGTAGGGCGCTGGTTGTTCATCCTGCGTTTCGTCCGGCCGCGGCGCTGCGATGTGTGCGGCGATCTCGGCGGCGACCGAGTGCCAGCGATCCCGCCATACAGCCGGGTCGTCGCCGCAGGCGTCCACGAACGCGAGGGTCACCGCCAGGCTCGGCAGCACCTCGCCGCGGGTGGCTTGGGCCAGGGTCGACGCGGAGAAGTGTGCCCGCGCCGCCAACGTCCGGTACCCGGGCCTGCCGGCGTTCTCACGCAGTTTGCGCAGCTCGAACGCGAACTGCGACAACGGCCCGTCCTGCGGATCGAGTGGTTTTTCCGGACGCGGCACAACCGCCCCTTCCGTTCAGGCCCCTCCCCAGGGCCGTACGCTTCGATTGTGCAGGACCGATACGGGCGGCTGACAACGTCCAACCGGTTAGACGTTGGAAACGATGTTTCCTCACGTCGGTTCTGTCGACGTTGTACGGCATTGATGGTGCGCAGGTCAGCGCCGACGCCTCACAACGCTGTTCAGGCCATTTCTGTGCTTGTTGTCAGCTACTGGGATTTCGACAAGTACGGCCCTGCGATGTCAGAGGGCTCGCAGGGCGGTGGCCAGCTCGTCGGTTGTGGTGAAGGCCAAATCGCCTTGGTCGTCGAGGGCGCGGTCGATGAGCTCGGCGAGCCGCGCTGGCAAGGGGCGTCCATGGTCGTTTATCGGCACTGGTGGGGTGCGTTACGCCGTCAGATACGGGTCCTGAGCAAGCTGACGATGCCTGGAATGGGAACAGTGTGCTGATATACGCCCAGCAGCACGACGCGACCACCGGGGCGCGCGAGCTCGGCGCACCGAGTGAGACCGGCCTCGCTGCCCGCGGCGTCGATCACGACGTCGTAGGCACCTGCCGCAGTCCCGGCTTCCAGGCGCTCCGCTGCAATCCGTTGATGCCTGTGGCGCACCTCGACGTCGACCTCGAAGCCGCGCTGCCGCGCCGCGGCCGCGGCCAGCAGTCCGACGCTGCCGCCGCCGACGACTGCCACGCGCTCCCCTGTCTCGAGTGCCGCGCTGCGGACGCCGTGCCCGGCCACTGACGCGGGCTCCACCAGGCACGCGTCGCGCACGTCCAAGCCGGTCGGGAGCCGGACGAGCATGCTTTCGGGGACCGTCATGGCATCGCACATACCACCGTCCCGGAATATGCCGAGCGTTCCCTGCTCCGCGGCGCCACATCGCTGGACGTGTCCAGCGCGGCATTGGCCGCACTCTCCGCAGTGAACCGTGGGTTCGACGGCGTAGGACCGGCCGTCCGCGGCGGTGCCGGCGAACTCATGGCCATAGGTATAACCCTGGACGCCGCCTGCCGCGAAGTTGACGTCGGTCCCGCAGATACCCACCGAGGCGACGCTGAGGCGGACACCGGGACCGTTCAGCTCGTCGACCTCAGTCACGAGGATGCCCTGATCGGAGTTTCGTACGGCACGCATGGCGCTTCCCTTCAGCTTCCCTAATGTGAACGATGTTAGCTTAGCCAAGGCGATCACCGTTCGCATAGCTATAGTTGTCTCGTGCGCGAACCGATGACGACAGCCGGGGCCGGTGAGCCACCTTCGACGAATCCCCGGAAAAGCCAACAGGCGGAACCGAGGCCGGGAACGGCGGCCTGGTGGCTTGCCCGGGAGAACGAGCCCGCGCGACAGCGACGGCGCAGAGCACTGACCGTCGGGGCCATCCTCGACGCGGCCATGGCCCTGCTTGATGCGCGCGGGGCGGCCGCGCTGACTATGCGCAACGTCGCCGAGGCGCTCGACTGCTCGCAAGCGTCGCTCTACCGCCACGTGCGCAACCGCGAGGAGCTGGTGACCCTCCTTGTCGACCGAGCGGTCAGTGTGGCGAGCGCGAGTCCGCCCGACGACGCGGACTGGGCCGAGAAGGCAGCGTGGTCCGCACGCCTATTCCGCGAACACCTGCGCAGACATCCCGGCGTGGCCTCGCTCCTTCGCGGGACCGAGCGGCTCGGCCCCAACTCGCTGGCCGGGGTGGAGTACGCTCTCGCGCTGTTCATCGGCGCGGGCTTCAACCCCAAGCTCGCGTCCGCCGCCGCATCGTCGCTGGCCACCTTTGTCATCGGCTCGGTACACTTCAACCTCGGCCTCGACGCACAGGATTCAGACGAGAACAGCTATCGGCGGCTGTTGTACCGTTCGCGAGACGCCACGGCCATGCCGCTGCTCGTCAAATACGCCGACATCCTGGCGAATGTCGGCAGCGACGACGAGTTCGAAGTCGGTCTCAACGCGTTGCTGACCGGATTCCGTGCCTTGATTGAGAACGCGGACGTCACACCCGGCTAGTGTCCGGGCAGCTCAGGCACTCCCGTTCAGTGGGGCTTTCCGCGTAGCTGCCCGTGGCTTTGTGTGATCAATCTTGTTGATCATGTGGTGCGGTGGTGTTCGTGGTGGAGCAGGACGAGTGCGGCTGCGACGATGGTGCCGAGGCGCCAGGGGCAGCCGCGGTTGCGGCGTAGGGCTTTGTAGGTGGTTTTGAGTAGTGAGTTGGCGCGTTCGCCGAGGCAGCGCAGGGCGCTGTGGAGGGCGTTGTAGGACTGTTGGTCGATGGTGAGTACGCCGTTTTTGGGTTTCTTGAACGGGATGGTGAATGTTTCGGGTTCGCCTTCGTAGCCCAGATCGGCCAGGGCGTGGGTGCCGTCGCTGATCCAGTCGGTGATCCGGGCCAGCAGGTCGGGGTCGTCGCGGGCGGCGCTGGTGTCGTGTTCGCGGCCTGGTCGCACGTCGGAGGTCCATAGTGGCCACCCGTCCGGGGCGGAGACGACTTGGATGTTCCCGCCGTGGTGGTGGTGCTTGCCCGACCACCACAGGTCCACGCCCTTGGTGGGGCCGGGGGTGGAGATCCGGTCGGTGTGGATCAGCGTGCCGTCCACGATCACATGCGAGTGACCGGCCGCCTTCGCCGCCAGCAATGCCCCGCGCAGGGACGGTTTGCGTGCGGCGAGCACCGCGATGCCCTCATCCCGGTAGCTGCATGCGGTGGACACCGCGATGCCGTTGTCCCTGGCCAGAGCCGACATCCGGGTGTCGTCCAAGAACCAGCGCAGCACCAGAACAGCATGTTTGTAGGTCCCCAGTGCACGCCGCCCCGTGCGGGTACCCCGCCGCTGACGCTCGGCGTGCAGCAGAGCGGACAGGAACAGAACACTGTCCTCGGATACTTCCAGGACAGCGGTGTATGCGATACTCATCAGGCGCAGAACCTCTATGAAGTTGATCTGTGGTAGGACCACCTTCATACCGGGGTTCTGCGCTTTTCTGTTGCACCACACCAAGTTTGGCGTGTCAGTAGCCGCCAACCACATCCGCTACTCAACGTGACCAGCCGTTACGCGGAAGGGCTCAGTGAGTCACCTGACCGAGCAAAACACCGAAATCTGGAGGTCACCATGAATGTGCTCATATCGGGCGCAAGCGTTGCCGGACCCGCTCTGGCGTACTGGCTGCATCGCCACGGTATGCAGACGACTATCGTCGAACGCGCGCCGGAGGTGCGCCCCGGCGGCCTGCCTGTGGATTTCCGCGGCACGACGATGCGAGTGCTCGGCGAGATGGGCGTCCTCGACGAGTTGCGGGCGCACGCCACCAACTCCGGCGCCAGAACCGTCGTGGACACGAACGGGAACCCCGTCGGGACAATGCCGAAGGAGATCTTCGCGGGCGAATTGGAGGTCCCGAAGGCCGACCTCACCCGAATCCTGTATGACCTGACCAAGGACAACACCGAATACGTCTTCGGCGACTCGATCAGGACTCTCACCCAAGACGCGAGCGGCGTACGCGCCGAGTTCGAACACCACGCGCCGGGAACGTTCGACCTGGTCATCGGCGCGGACGGCCTGCACTCGCAGGTGCGTGCTCTGGCGTTCGGCCAGGAGACGCACTTCACCGATCCCATGGGTTACGCGTTCGGCACGTTCAGCACGCCCAACTACCTGAACCTGCGCGACACCGGTTTCTTCCACCTGGCGAGTGACCGCGCAGTCGCCGTCGACGTGGTCCGGGACGACGGCGAAGTCATGGTGTTCTTCATGTTCCCCGCACAGGGCGTGCAGAGAAACCGTGACGCTCAGCAAAGCGCGATCCGCACGGCGTTCGAGGAAGTCGGCTGGGAAGTACCGGCACTGCTGGAGGCGATGCCGAAGGCGACGGGCTTCTACTTCGACGAACTGAGCCAGGTCACCATGTCGTCGTGGTCGACCGGCCGGGTGGCACTGGTGGGCGACGCCGCCTTCTGCGTATCGCCCATGTCCGGCCGTGGTACTTCACAAGCGCTGCTGGGCGCCTACGTACTGGCCGGCGAACTATCCACTCAGGACACTTTTGAAACAGCGTTCGGAGAATACGAGCACGCCCTGCGTGACTACGTCGCGACGAATCAGAAGGCGGCCAGGATGGCACCGGCGGCGTTCTCCGCAGCGCCATTGACGCAGGACGTGCTCGACGAGATGGCAGCCGCGAGCAAGGGCGTGGACTCGGCGGACAACGTCACGTTGAAGGACTATTCAAACCTGTGACGTCGCACGATGACCTGGCGTGTGCGCTGTCCAGCACCATTCGCGCCGCCCAGCTCAGGCACATCCAAATCAGGTATCACAGTCACTGAACGCTCCAGAACCAGGAGCTCACCGAGCCGTCTTTTCGTTGTGCCGGAAAGCGTCCACAGTGGATCGCGCTTCGAATACCGTTCAGTAGGTGGCCCGTCGTCGCACCGGAGGCGCTCATCGGCAGGGCCGCCGCGGTCAGAGGCCGATGGTGTCCGCGAGGCCTGCGACATGGGCACGGAGGAACGCTTCCTTGTCGCTCAACGTGTCCGCCGCGTACTGGCCGAGCTCCTGCCCTATCTCACGGCTTCGGCGTGGCCGCAGCGGTGGCTGGACAAGACCGTCCACTTGCGCGCCCCTGTCGCGATTCGACGGCGGGCTCGCGGTCACTCCCCAAGGCGGGAGGCGAGTCCTCGCCTTGTGGGGCTCAGGTGGCCTGGACGTCAGTGCCGAGGACATCGGTGCCGCCGCGGCCGCCACCCCCGAATGGCAGTGGGAGGAACCACAACAGTCAATGAGGTTGCCGCGTATCCCCGAAGAACGGGGGCGCATTTCGTGGCATTCCGAACGCCAATGGGCGAAACCGAGCGCGGTCAACGCCTGCCCCAGGCGGAGATCAGCGGCGCGGTCGCCAGGTCGGGCAGCCGCCCGCCCGCCAGGTTGGCCCGGTGCCGGTCGATCTCCTCCCGGGTGGCCAGACCGGCCGCGATCAGCCGGTCGGCCACCTGCTCCACGGTGGCCAGCTCCAGCGTCACGCAGGCCGGGTCGGTGATCGGGAAGAACCCCTCGGCCCCCACTTCGGTCAGCCCTTCGGCGCGAAGCAGCCGGGGAAGCGTGCGCCCATAACCGAGGTCGGCGTCCCGGCTCGCCATCAGCGAGCGGAATCCCGCCCGCAGCCGGTTGGCCAGTCGTTGCTCGGGGCCGTACTCATCAAGGCAAATCAGCGGCTGCAGCCCCGGGTCGGCTTCCTCCAGCAGGAGCCAGCCGCCGGGGCGCAGCGCACCGGCCATGGCGCGCAGGGCGGCCTCTCGAGCGGGCACGTGGGTGAGCACAAGGCGGGCGTGCACCAGGTCGAACTCACCGGCCGGGGGCGGTTCGGCTCCGACGTCGTGCCGGAGGACCTCGACCCCCGGCTCGGCCGAGGCCAGCCAGGCGGTGTCGATGTCGGTGGCGATCACCCGGCCGCGCGGCCCGGCTCTGCGGGCCAGCCAGTTCGGGATCGTGCTGCCACCGGCGCCGATCTCCCAGCACCGCCAGCCCTCGGTGACGCCCAGCCGGTCGAAGTGCCTGCAGGTGACCGGGTCGAGCAGCCGTGCCAGGGCGGTGAACCGCTCACCTGCCTCCGGCTGCCGGTTCTCCAGGAGATAGCCGTCGCCCATCGACCCAGCCTAGGTGGTCGGTCTGGCGGTGGCGAGGTGAGCCGGGGATCACCTGGGGACTCAGGCGCGGCGACGCGGGCGTCCACCGGCCAAGTGATCAGCGCTACTGCGAACCGGGACTCAGCCGACCGCCGTGGGTGCCGCGCAGTGCGGCACCCACGGCCTCCGACGTCCTATCTCGGCCGACCTGCCGGTGCCACGAGCGTGTCGAGCGAGACGACGTAGTCGATCATCTGCTCCTGAGTCCGCATTGGACGCTCCGGATCGAAGTTGATCTCTTCGAAGGTCTCGACCACCCTCTCCAAAACGACACGCCCGAGCGTACGCACCAACGGCAGCCCCAAGCAGATGTACATCCCCTGCCCGAAGGTCAGATGCGGGTTCGGCGACCGTGTGATGTCGAACCGGTGCGCCTGCGGGAACTGCGCCTCGTCGAAGTTGGCCGCCGAATCCCAGACCACGATGTGGCTACCCGCTTTGATCTCGTGCCCGCCCAGTTCGGTGTCGTGCCGGGCGCTGCGCCAGAGGTTGAACCACGAGAAGTCGAACCGCAAGACCTCCTCGATCGCTCCGGGAATCAGCGAAGGATCACGTCGCAGGGCCTGGTAGAACTCCGGATCGTCGCAGAACCTGGCGAAGGTGTAGGACAAGAACAGTGACAGCGGCGCGTTGCCCGCGGTCACCAGGTCCAGACACATGTGAATGATCTTCTCTTCCGGCAGCCGGTCGTCCTTGGCCCGCGCCGCCAGCAACGCGCTCATCAGGTCGTCGGTCGGCTTGTGCTTGCGCTCGTCGAGCTGCTCGGTGAGCATGCCGACGACTTCGGCGTGATCCGGCTGGAAGATCCCGACCAGCTGGCCGAACATCTGGTCCGACCACTGCCGGAAGCGCCCAGGGCCGGGGATCTGCAGCCCGAACACGTGCTCGACCACGTGTTCCATCAACGGGTAGCCCAGATCGCCGAGGACTTCCAGACGCCCGGAAGCCAGTGCGGGCTTGAGCAACGCGTCGACCATCGGGGCGAAGTCCGACGCGTGGCCTTCGATGTTGCTCGGGACGAACGAGCGGGCCACGAAGCCGCGCAGGAAACGGTGCTCCTGGATGTCGGCCCGGCCGAATGAGAAGGGTAGCCCCAGATGGGTCTTGTTGGTCACCGAGAAGGTTTCCGAGTCCTTCAGCACCCGCTGGACGTCCTCGTACCGGAACACCTCCCACATGTTGTAGTCCGCACGGTGGCGCAGTGGCTCGACCCGGTGCTGGTGCTGGAACCAGGCGATGCGCTCGTCGATCGAGTCACTCAGATCGGGAAACAGCAGATCCCTGGTCGGTCTGCTGGGGGTACTGGTCACGTCTTGTCTCCCTAGGTCTTTGGTGCGTGTCCGCCAGGGCCGGCGGTCAGAGGCGTTCCGCGGTGATCCAGATGAGCTCCTTCGTGCGGAATGTGCTTTCCCAGACCGCCTGGCCGACCTTGGGCAGCCGGTCGAGGTGTTCGTCGATCACTTTGCCGAGAACGGGACCGCGCAGGGTTTCCGTCGTCGGTCCGTATTGGACGATGAGCTTGTTCCCGGTCGCCTGGCTGAACCGGAGCCTGCCGGGCGGCGCGTCGCAGATGAACTCGGTCACCGGCGTCGGCGCCACGCTGACCAGCGGCGCCCATGCGTACATGGACTCGCCACTGACCACCGCGTGGTCCTGCAGCACCGTGAACGGCAGGCTCGCGAGGAAGTCCTCGCACAGCTGCTCGTTGAGGTCGCACGCGAGCTCGGCGTCGACGCTCAGGCCGAGGGGCTCCCAGGTGAGCCGAATGGGAATGCGCCGGGACGGCTCCTCCTCGACCCTGACCGGCGCGGGCACGTACTCCTGCCGCAGCGCGAGCTCGCTCGCGTGGTAGCGATAGTGCTCGCCCACATGCCACGGGAAGTAGTGGTGCGACCAAGCGGTCAGCCGGTTGACGTATTCGGTGAACGTGGCCAGCCTGTCCACGAGCTCCCGGCGGTCCGTCACAGGGTTGCCGACTCGGCTGGCGTAGTCCGCCAGCATCGGGAAACCACTGTAGCCGAGGTAGTTGCTGTAGATCGGGTCCCACGTCTGGAAAACCGTCAACACGTTCTCGACGGGCAAGCTCTCGTCGTGTGCCATCCGCACCAGCTGGTACAGGTTCATCGAATAGTCGCGAACGATGCCGTTCGCGAAATCCCACGTGGTGAAGTACTGGTCGTAGGACCCTGGGGCCTCCGTGAGTGTTCCGGTGCGCATCTGCCGGATCTCCGACGGCTCCTCGGCCGCCAGCTTCCGGGTGAATTCCTTGAGTTCAGAAAATACGGATTCGTTGAGCTTCGGGCATGCGGCAGACATTATTCCCCCTATAGCCATATAACGGTATATTTCCCCACCAGTGTGATAAATTGCTACGCAGCCAACCGAAGACGATCAGGTGAACAGTCACGCAGGAGCGAATGAACCTCTCCGGTGAAGATCTGAGTGGCCAGCGTTCGACCGATGAACGGAGCGAGAATGACGCCACTGTTGGCGAACGCCTCGTAGTAGCCGGGCACGGTGGACAACGGGCCGACGCTGGGCATGCCATCCGCTGGGAACACCGCGGTGCCGATGCGTTTCTGATCGACCGTGGACGCTTTCAGTGCCGGAATGGTGCGGTAGGCGCGGCCGAGAAGATCCTCGACATTGTCGCGGCCGAGATCGGACTCGGTTTCGCCGGTGAGAACGGAATCGACCTGTTCGGACCGCACTCGCACCCGGCCAGGACCGGCAGGACGGGCGTGTAGTTCCGCTCCGCGCAGGACGTGCCGCAGCGGATCACCATCGACGACCAGGTCGATCACGAGACTACTGCGGTCGGCAATCCCGCGGAGCATGGGAGCCCCGAGACTCGCGGCCACGGCAGGAGCCCGCGGTCCGGCCGCGTTGACGACGGCATCGACCTCGATGCGTTCCCCGTTGTCCAGCCGGAGCGCGACCACTCGTTCGCCGCGGACCTCGATCTCCCGCACCGCAGCGTTCGTGAAGGTCAGCTCGCCGATGGATCTCGCCGCATCGAGCACCGACGAGACCATGCCCGGCCCGTCGATCCAACCCTCCTCCGGCAGCAGCGCAACCGGCGTCTGGGTGGGCGAGAACGAGACGGCAGGCTCCAGCTCCTGGTTCACCTTCGCCGCGTCACGCCAGCTGATGCGGTAGCCCCAGGATTGGAGTCGTTCGATTTCCGCTACGAAAGGGCGGGCGCTGACGCCGCATGTGCCTTCGGAACCGGCCCATGCCAGGCTGCCTGTCGGATGCCGCCACGGGGCTGAAGCGAACTGTCCGGCGAAATGGGTGTGCTCCATGATTCCGGTGTGGCTCAGTTCGAACCGCTGATATGTCGGTTGCTGGTAGGCACTCAATCTCGCAAAGCTGACGTCTGTGGTGAGCCCCCCTGGCCGACCGCGATCCACGCAATGTACGCGCACGCCGCGTTGCGCCAGAGATAAAGCCACGCAAGATCCAATTGCTCCAGCGCCTATAACTCCTACGGTGATCAAATTCTCCCCTTTTTGAGGGTATACGCCATCACACTAACTGCAAATACTTCCCCCAGTTGAGCCCCCAAGCCCAGTAGCTCCCATGATAGCCAAAGATCGAAAAGCCGAACTAGTCCAATCGAGTGATTTCACATGAGCGGCATTTATCCTGCATTTGAGCGCTCATTTTACGCCACCGACTAAGACGGTTTATTTATCCATAATTCCGGCACGTCACAATGAAAACCCCCTGAATTGTCTTTATTCGATCAAAGTCGCACGCCGTTGTGCCGGATCGGAACGAATAGCGGGACGCATCAGCGCTGAGCAGCCCCGGAACGTCTCACGAGATGGAACGCAAACGCCCGGTGGACTGGCGGCCTAACTGCTCGACAGTCCGGGCCGTTTGATCGTCCACGGGCAGGAAGACGACGATTTGCTGATCGTCGGCGGGTAGTTCGAGCGTCTCGCGCGTCAGCCGCAACTCAGGGCCTGACGGATGTTTGAGCCGTAGAACGCCACGTCGCGGCACCTGGTGCCGGTTCAGCCGGCGAGTGAATTCGGAACCCGCGAGGGGAATGAGCTCGGCGGTGAGCCATTCGAGATTCTCGACGGAGGGCGCGAGCCACAGGTCGAACGCCTGCTCGTCAGCGATATCGTCCCAGTCAAGGAAAAGGGCACGTGCCCGAGGATCAGTGAAGA
Source organism: Amycolatopsis sp. H20-H5 (assembly GCF_035828755.1). Taxonomy (NCBI): domain Bacteria; kingdom Bacillati; phylum Actinomycetota; class Actinomycetes; order Pseudonocardiales; family Pseudonocardiaceae; genus Amycolatopsis; species Amycolatopsis sp. H20-H5. Next base: position 21,996 of record NZ_JAYMZS010000111.1, read on the forward strand.
CATAGCGCGTGATGTTCGGCGGGTCCCCGTCGAGCAGTCCGGTTCCCTTGGTGACCGCGGCGTAGGTACTGGTGTGGGCCAGGACGTCGCCCAGCCGGTTGGTCACGATGGCGAGCCCCTGTTCGAGCATGTGCAGTGTGTCCATAACGGACGGTCGAATCCGCCGGAGCGGCGGCGCGGGCTTGAAGTGGGCGGAACATTCGTCGCTGGTGATCTTCGCGAGGTAGCGTAGGTGGTTACGCTCCGAGGCGGCGAGGCTCAGCGAATCGGCAATCGCGTTCACGACCGCGGTCGACGGATTGCGGTCGCGCCCCTGCTCGATGCGGGCCAGGTATTCCACGCTGATGCCCGCCCGAGCGGCGAGATCCAGACGGCGTAGTCCTGGTGACCGGCGACGGCCGCGGTCCGGCAGTCCCAGGGAATCCGGCTGGATAGCGTCGCGTTTGGCTCGGATAAAGTCCCCCAACGGCGTACCCATGACCATCACGGTACCGTGCCACTCGCTGAGCGCGCACTGATCAGGGTCGCCCTGTGAGGGCCCGCCTAACCGCGGCCTGGTTGTCGCCGCGGTAGAGGTCGACGATGTCCGCATGAAGACAAAGTCACGCGATGAGGCCTGCTGACATGAGTTCCGCACCGGACACACAGCAGCCGACGCGGCGTTCCGGCCAGGCGTTGCTGATCTTGGGCCTGCTGGTGGTGGCGGCGAACCTGCGGCCGAGCCTGACCGGTGTCGGGCCGTTGCTCGATCGCGTGCAGACGGACCTGGGGCTCTCCCCAGCCGTGGCCGGCCTGCTGAACACGTTGCCGTTGCTGGCGTTCGCGGCGGTATCCCCGATGGTCCCGCGGCTGGCCGCACGGCGCGGACCCGAGCGGGTTCTCGGGGCCGCGCTCGTGGTGCTGGCACTGGGGATCGCGATCCGCTGGGTCCCGACGACGGGCAGCCTGTTCGCCGGAACCGTGCTGATCGGGGCGGGCATCGCGGTGGGCAACGTGCTGCTGCCGAGCCTGATCAAGCGCGACTTCCCCACCAAGGTGAGCCTGCTGACCAGCGCATACGCCACGGTCATGGGTGGCGTCGCGGCAGTGGCCTCGGGGGTCGCGGTACCGATCAGCGAGGTCGCGCCTGGCGGGTGGCACACCGCGTTGGGCTTCTGGATCGTGCTCGCACTGGTCGCCATCGCGCTGTGGCTGCCCCAGCTGCGGAGGACCCCGCCACCGGTCTCGACGACGGTTCGCGGCGGACACCGGCTGCCTTGGCGATCGGGTCTGGCATGGGCGGTCACGGCGTTCATGGGACTGCAGTCACTGGGCTTCTACGTCATCGTGACCTGGCTTCCCGGGGTGGTCCAGGACACGGGCTTCACTCCCGCGGCAGCGGGATGGCTGCTGTTCTTGTTCCAAGTCGTCGCGGTGCTGACCAGTTTGGCCGCGCCCGCGTTGCTGCGCCGGGCACGTGACCAGCGCGCGCTGGCGATGGTGAACTCGCTGATCTTGCTCGCCGGTTACCTCGGACTGCTGATGGCGCCGGAATGGGCCGTGGTGTGGACGGTCATCCTCGGGCTGGGTGGCGGCGTCTGCCTGGTGCTCGCCTTGGCCTTCCTCGGCCTGCGCGCCCAGGACGCGGCCGGAGCGGGCGCGTTGTCGGCGATGGCACAGTCGATCGGTTACCTGCTGGCAGCGATCGGGCCGGTGCTCTTCGGGCTGCTGCACTCCGTCAGCTCCGGCTGGCAGGTACCGCTGATCCTGATGTGCGTCGCCGCGGCCGGTCAGGCCATCGTCGCGACGGTGGCAGGCAGCGGCACAGTACGTTCTCCCGACGACCACCAGACACCCGATCACACCCCTTCGTCCGCACGGTGAGGGCGCACAAACCTCATCGCACCGACAGGTGATCAACTGCTGGCGGCGAACCTGTGGGTCATCGACTGCCAGACGTGCGACCAGCCGCTGGGCCCGCGGCGCCCGGCGCTGACGATCATGGAGCACGAGGGGGTCGCCGAAGCCGCTTTGCACCACCCCGGGTGCCAGCGGTCCCGATGGGGGCAGACAGATCACCTGCCCCGGTACGCGCGTTCTCCGAGCTGGCGGTCCGGCGGGTTCATGCTGCCTGACGCGGGCTTGCTGGCCTGCATGGTCAACCCGTCGTGCGAGGCCGTCCTGTTGGCCGCCACCGCGAACGGGTGGCGCTTGGGCGCGCACCCTCGCGCAGCACGAGCATCGCGAGCACGGCCCGCTGCTGCGGCGAGCCGAGCGGGATCTCGGCCTCCCCCTGCCAGGCCCGAAGCCGGCCGAGTATCTCGAGATGCAACAGTCCACCCCGACAATTTGTCACCGTCACCAAACCAGCCTGCCCCAATTCGAACCGGCAGCGCACATGTGCCGAATGTGAATTAGCCGACTACAAGTGGATCAGGGACTTTCGGTGAGCAGAAATGTCCGAACTACGTCGCGGGAACCCGATACCGGACGGAACTACCCTGCACCTGCGCCGAATTGATCCCGCGGGCATTATCCGGCATTTTTCGCCGAAAACGCCGCACCGAGGTGCTTCCGGCCAGCAAGTCTGTCCGAAAGTCCCTCAGCGGAGTCGGCTCCACCTTCGCGCGCGTCCTGCGGCTAGATCACCGCGGTACGCAGCGCGAAGGCGACCGCGTGCGCGCGGCTGTGGAGGCCGTAACGAGTCATCAGGCCGTGGAGCACGTTCTTCACCGTGCCCGCCGAGTAGCTCAGTTCGGTTGCGATCTCGTCCGTTCCATAGCCGTCGGCCAGCAACCGCAGAACGTCCCGCTCCCGCTCGGACGGACCGGACAACGTGAGTCCGTGGGGCTCCAGCACGTCTTGCCGCACCCGCTCCAGCCGGTTCAGCAGCCAGCCCTGCAGCCGGGGCGACAACAACGCCCCGCCCTGGCTGACCGCGAGGGTCGTGCGCACCAACTCGGCACCTTCGGTGTCGTCCAGCGGCAGCATCGCTGCCATGCCGCACTCGATCGCCGTCAGCAGCGCATCGGGCAGAGTCCGCTCGGTGACGATCACGCAGCGCGGCGGCGACTCGCGCCGAGACGAGGCTCGGACCTCGCGCAGGAAGGCGAAAATGTCGTAGCCAAGGAACTCCTCCAGCACCACGATCACGTCAGCCAGCACGAAGTCGTCTTCGGCGACCACGGTCAACCGCTCATCGGCCCCCAGAATGCTCGTCGCGCCCAGTTTGGTCATCGGATCCGAGGCGTAGACGGCAACGGCCGCGACCTTGGCCGCCGAATCACCGGCCGTCAGCTGCGGACTGGGGCAAGGAAAGAAGCCGTCGATGGTGATTTCAGTGATGGCACACACTCCTTTCTCCTGGTTCATCAATTGCAACCGATTTCGGCGATCGGCTCTGGCGTAGCCGTACTAGAAGCCACCATCTCGCGGCCGTCCAGAACGTGTTGAGCCCGGTTTCCAGGCCTGTCGTGTACTCACAGACGGGCCGTACCCCCAAGAGCACCCGGATGCCGACGGGCACCATCGCCGCGGCGGAACGCCCACTGTGCAGGCGCCGCGTGCCGTCGACGGCGAGGCCGAACCCGCCGCGATGAGCAACACCGCACTCACGGTGATCGCCTGATCCCGCCGGGTTCTCGTCGTACCCGGCTCTTGCGACAAGCCATGGACATCCAGCATTGTGGGTGCATTAACAGCCATAGAAGAGCACGAGTCCTTGCGCATTTCAGGACGAATTCAGGACCACTTCACGGGACGACACACGTGAGGTCGAAACACACGACGCGAAACTTTGCGCTCCCTCGTCGTCGTGACCGTGTACTGCTTCCTTACCGGCTCACACCTACCCCTTAGGCCCGTTCATCGAGCAGATCGAGGATGTGCTTTCAGCCTGGCAGCGGTTTGTCCAGGTACCGTCATGATCATGTCTTGGTTTCGTCACAAGCAGCGCTGATACCCCGCACCCCGGTTACGCGACCAGGCGCAGCCAGGCCGTCGCGAGTGCGGCGTGACCGGCAGGCGTCGGGTGCACGCCGTCCGCGGACCAGTACTCCGGCCCGGTCGACGCGGCGAGCCCGGCGAACAGGTCGTCGGCGGCGAGCATGTCCGCGTCGTACTTGACGGCGAGCTCGTGCACGACCTGGATCCTCTGGTCCAGATCGGCGCGCCATTCCTTCCGGACCTCCTCGCCGACGCGCGTGTCACCGGCTTCGACGTCGCCACGAACGGGCAGGAGGAACGGTTCGATGAGGATCAGCTCAGTACCGGCCTCGGTGAGGGGCGCGAGCAGGCGGTCATACCCGGCCGCGTAGTCCGCCGCGGTAATCACGTGGCCGTCCGGGTCGAGCGTGTGCCAGCCGACGTCGTTGATGCCGACGAGAATCGACACCACGTCCGGGCGCGCGTCGAGCACGTCCGCCTGCCAGCGGGCTTCGAGGTCCATCACCTTGTGGCCGGCGATCCCGGAGTTCAGCCAGGTCACGGCCCGGTCCGGGTGCCGGAGTCCCCACTCGTCCGCGATGCGCAGCGGGTAGCCGACCTCGCGGCCGTCTTCGCTCTCGAACCGCTGGGGGTCGGTGATCGAATCGCCGGTGAACAGCACAGTGCTGCCCGCTCGGAGGGTGATTGTCATTCTGTGCTCCAGGAACTCGGTCGGGAAAGGGATGGCTGCGTCAAAGCGACGGACTGCCGAACCACTGGCCGGCGGCCCGCTCGAACGCGCCACAATCGGGGTCGCGGTCACCGGCCCAGAGGACTACGCCGTCGGGCCGGACAAGCACCGCACCGAAGCCGAGGGCGTTTCTCGCCGGACCGGCCACGTACCGCATCCGGTTCTCCCAGCCCCTCGCCGAACCTCGCAGGCACCGGTCGACACTGAAGTCGAGCACGACGCCGCGTCCGGCCTGCAGCAGGTCGCCGAGGCGAGTGCCGTCCTCGAGACGGAAGTCCGGGGCGTTGCGGCCGGCCAGCGGCAGGTCGCTGCCGAGGTCGTAGCGGATCGACGAGCCCGAAATCTTCTCGAACACGTAGGTCGTTCCGTCCCGGGTGTCGAGCAGGTCGCGAATCAGTCGTTGGATCGCCTGGGCGTGCGGGTCCGGCTTCATGGCGGCGGCCTGCGCGCGCGTCCAGTCGAGCACCCACGCGCCGATCGGGTGACGCTCGCGGGTGTACGTGTCGAGAAGGCCGTCCGGCGCGTGCCCCCGCACGGTCGCCGCGAGCTTCCAGCCCAGGTTCATGGCGTCGCCGAGTCCGGTGTTGAGGCCCTGCCCACCCAGCGGGGAATGGATGTGGGCGGCGTCGCCCGCGAGCAGGACGCGGCCCTGCCGGTACGTCGTCGTCTGCATCGCCCGATCGGTGAAGGTCGACGCGAGCCGGACGTCGCTGAGCGTCACATCGGTACCGGACACGCGGCGCAGCACCGCCTGAAGATGTTCGCGAGTCGGCTGCTGCGAGCGATCGAACGCGCCGCCGTCGAAATCCATCATGCTGATGTGCCCGTCCGTGGTGGGCGGCCGGACGTACATACCAGTCGGCGTCAGCGTGAACCCAAGGCGCAGTTTCTCGGGATCGGCGATGGTGGCGAGCGCGACGTAGCCGGTGAACTGCGGCTCGGTACCGACGAACTCGAAGCCCGCGAGCCCACGCACCGCGCTGCGTCCGCCATCGCAGCCGACGACCCAGCGCGCCGCGTACTCGTGCTCACCGGCGCGGACGACCACGCCGGTCTCGCCCTGCGCGATGCCCGAGACCGTGACGCCGCGCCGGATCTCCACCCCGAACTTGCCTGCCCGCTCGGCCAGCACGGCCTCGACCGCTTCGAGGCTCGCCATCACGGCGTCCGTCGCCGGGCTGGGAAGCCGGAACCGCGGAGCGGCGGCGTCGACCTTGGCCGGATCGAGCCTCATCCCGGCGAAATGGCCCACCCCGCGCGGGACCGACGGCCGGTCCGCGTCGGGATCCTCGGTGCCGCCCGCCGCTGTCAGCAGCTGGTGCAGCATCCCGCGGCGGTAGAACGCCTCGACCGACGCGGCGGACAGCCCCCGGCGCCCGAGCGGGGCCGTCCGCCAAGGCGAGCCGGGCTCCGTCTCCCGCTCGAGCACCAGGACAGAGCAGCCTGCCTGGCCAAGTTCACCGGCCAGGAACAGCCCGACCGGTCCGGCCCCCACGATCACCACGTCGTGCACGAGCTCGCTCATGATGTTTCCCGCCTCTCCCGTCGTGGGCCACGTTCGGCCCTCGACGGCAAGACTGGCGTGGACCGCTGGCACGGCCCGCACACGCGACTGAGGCACCACTGAGAAGGCGTCCGGAAACTGATGTCATGGCGTCCAGTTTGGTGCCTAGGGCCACGTTGACTGACGGGGACTTTCACATGGTCTGTTCTGGTGAAGGGGACTTTTGCAAGGTTGAGTGGAGGGTAAGTCCCCTTCAGTCGCCACCCCAGGCTTTGCCGTGTGCCCTGATGGGAGCCTTCACGGCGTCTAACGCCGTCATGGTGGCCTTCAGGGGCTCACATGAAACGGTCATGATGGTACAAAAGGGGCGAATGGGTAGACTTTTCGTCCTTGGTGGAGGGTAGGCGGCTTCGAAGGACAGGTGCCCGAGGCTCCGAGCGGCGGCTGCTGCGACAGTTCTCAGACGCGTTCTGAGACACCATTGAGACGCCACTGAGCCACGCCTGACAGCGTGCTGTCAGGCGTGCCCTGCTCATCCGGGGTGCGCTGTCGCGGGGTCCGTCGGCGGCTACCGGCTGGACGTGGATCGCGCCAGCGTCGGCTATCCCGCGTCGAAGCACAGGCAGAAGGGATGGCCCGCCGGGTCGAGAAGCACCCGGACCTTCTCCTGGGGCTGGACGGCGGCGACGGGTCGCGCCCAGCGCGACCGCCTCGTCCAGATCGCCTCGTCCAGATCGCCGACCTGGAAGTCGAGGTGCATCATCGGGCGCTGCTCGCCCTCGACCGGCGGCCAGGCCGGGACTCGATAGCCCTCCGCCTGCTGGAACACGAAGAACGGCGCCTGCGGGGAGACGGCGACGCCGGGGTCCGGCGCTTCGATCGTGAACATCTCCTCCGGCGCGAGATTTCATATCCGGCAGCGCCGAGGGGAAGTGACCCAGATCCGGATCACTTCCCCTGAGGTCTTGCGCGAGCTCGTACGGTTCTAGTACTACAGGGCTAGATCTCTAGCATCTGGAGGCGGAGGCGTCGTCTGAAGTGGCTTCTTCGTGCGTCTGCCTGGTGTCCGCGTCGCCAGGCAGACGCACGGAGGCCCTGGTCGATGACGTGA
>NZ_JAYMZS010000112.1:0-28882 GCF_035828755.1 Amycolatopsis sp. H20-H5
CGTCGTCGCCGAACGGCAGCAGCAAGGCCGAGACCCGCTCGGCCGACGAGGCGATCGAGACCATCCCGCCAAGGCCCGACAACCCCAGTAGTGCCTTACTGCGCAAGGCGACCACCCTCGCGGCATCGTCGAGCGAAAGCGCGCCTGCCACCTGGGCCGCCGCGATCTCGCCCTGCGAATGCCCCATCACGGCAGCGGGCTCGATGCCGTGGGACCGCCACACCTTGGCCAATCCGACCATGACCGTGAACAACGCGGGCTGGACGACGTCGACCCGGTCCAGCAGGGCAGGATCTCCAACACCGGCGACGACGTCCTCGACCGGCCAGTCCACGAACGGGGCCAACGCCTCGGCGCAAGCTCGGACGCTGTCGCGGAACACCGCGGAGGTGGCGCAGAGCTCCTGGCCCATCCCCCACCACTGCGAGCCCTGGCCGGGGAACACGAAGACCGGCAGGCCCTCACCGGCGGCCTTCCCGACCACCACGGACGGAGACGGCCCGTCTTCGGCCAGCGCGGCCAAGCCGTCGAGGAAGTCCTGCCGGGTCTCGCCGAGCACCGCGCCGCGGTAGGGCAGCGGCGCGCGGGTTCCGGCCAGCGACCAGCCGACGTCGACCGGGAGGAGGTCGGGGTTCCTCTCCGCGAAGACCCTGAGCCGGGCCGCCTGCTCGCGCAGCGCACGGTCCGAGGCTGCCGAGAGCACCCACGGCAGGACGCCGGTGGCGGGGCCGCGCGGGGCGGGCTCAGCCAGGACGGGTGCCTGTTCGAGGATCACGTGGGCGTTGGTCCCGCTGATGCCGAACGACGAGACCGCGGCGCGGCGCGGCCGGTCCAGCTCCGGCCAGCAGGCCTGCTCGGTCAGCAGTTCGACGGCCCCGGCTGCCCAGTCCACCTGCGAAGCCGGCTCCTCGGCGTGCAAGGTCGCGGGCATCACGCCGTGACGCAGCGACTGCACCATCTTGATGACGCCGCCGACGCCCGACGCCGCTTGCGCGTGGCCGAGGTTCGACTTCAGGGACCCCAGTTTCACCGGCCGCTCGCGGTGCTGGCCGTAGGTGGCGAGCAGCGCCTGCGCCTCGATCGGGTCACCGAGCCTGGTGCCCGTCCCGTGCGCCTCGACCAGGTCGACGTCCGATGTGGACAGTCCGGCGTCGGCCAGCGCGGCCCGGATCACCCGCTGCTGCGAGGGGCCGTTGGGCGCGGTCAGGCCGTTCGACGCGCCGTCGGAGTTGATCGCGGCGCCGCGCACCACGGCGAGGACCTCGTGGCCTTGGCGCTGTGCCTCGGAAAGGTGTTCCAGTACGAGCATCCCGACGCCTTCGGACCAGCCGGTCCCGTTGGCGTCGTCGGAAAACGCCCGGCACCGTCCGTCGGGGGAAAGGCCACCCGCGCGGGCGAACTCGCTGAAGCTGTCCGAGGTCGCCATCACCGTCACCCCGCCCGCGAGCGCGAGGGTGCACTCACCGCCGCGCAGCGACCGCACGGCCATGTGCAGGGCCACCAGCGAAGACGAGCACGCGGTGTCCACCGTGAGGGAAGGACCTTCGAGGCCGAGCGTGTACGACAGGCGGCCCGACATCACGCTGGAGGTGTTGCCGGTGAGGATCAGTCCCTCCAGGTCTTCAGCGACGCTGCCCAGTGTCTCGGTGTAGTGGGTGTGGCTGGCGCCGACGAACACGCCCGCCTGGCGGCCGCGCAGGGTGTTCGGCGCGATGCCCGCGCTTTCGACGGCCTGCCAGGTGGTTTCCAGCAGCAGCCGCTGCTGCGGGTCCATCGCCAGCGCCTCGCGCGGGGCGATCCCGAAGAACTCGGCGTCGAAGTCGGCGACGTCGTAGAGGAAGCCGCCTTCGCGGGTTTCGCTGCTGCCCGGCCCGCCGCCGGCGAGCATCTCGAGGTCCCAGCCGCGGTCGGTGGGGAACCCCGCGATGGCGTCCGAACCGGTGTAGACGAGCTGCCAGAGGTCTTCCGGAGAGCGGACCCCGCCTGGGAAGCGGCAACTCATTCCCACGATGACCACTGGATCTTCGGCGTCGCGCGGCTGGGTGCCGAGGACCGGACCGGCTGGGTGGACCGTGCCGGTGTGGCTGTCGCTGTCGGTGTCGGTGTCGTTCAGCTGACCGAGCAGGAACTCCGCGAGGCTTGCGGGCGTCGGGTAGTCGAAGACCAGGGTCGAAGGCAGTCGGAGGCCGGTCACCTCGGTGACCCGGTTCCGCAGCTCGACCGCGGTCAGCGAGTCGAAACCGTGCTGGCGGAAACCCTGCTTGACGTCGATCGAGGCGGACGACGAGTGCCCGAGGACGGCGGCGGCATCGGAGCGCACCAGGTCGGTGAGGAAGCGCAGGCGGTCCCCGGCGGCAAAACCCGCGCGCTGCCGCGCGAGGTCGGACGTCGAGCCGGTCGACGCCGTCTTCGCGGCCGTGCGACGGACACCGCCCGCCAGGCCTCGCATCAGCGGCTGCAGGTTTCCACGAGACCGCAAGGCGCGCGCGTTGACCCGCATCGCGACCACCAGCGCCTCGTCGGCGGCGATCGCGTCGTCGAACAGGGCCAGGCCCAGCTCCGCGGTGACCGGCGGGAACCCGGCGTTGTCCATCCGGCGGATGTCCACCTCGGTCAGCCCGCCGGTCATGCCGCTGCTCTGCGCCCACGGCCCCCAGGCCACCGAGGTCGCGGGCAGGCCCTGCCGTCTGCGTTGCTGGGCAAGGGAATCGAGGAAGGTGTTCGCCGCCGCGTAGTTGCCCTGTCCAGGGCTGCCCAGCACCCCGGCGACCGACGAGAACACGACGAACGCGGCGAGACCGAGACCTAGGGTCGCTTCGTGCAGATGCCACGCGGCGTCGACCTTCGGCCGCAACACCCCGTCCAAGCGTTGTGGGGTCAGCGATTCGACGAGTCCGTCATCGAGGACACCCGCGGTGTGCACCACCGCGGTCAGCGGATGGGCGCCGGGAATTCCCGCGAGCAGCGCGGCGACGGCGTCCGCGTCGGAGGTGTCGCAGGCGGCGATCGTCACGTCCGCGCCGTGCGCGGCCAGCGCGTCTCGCAGCTCGGTCGCGCCAGGGGAGCCCAGGCCCCGGCGGCTGGCCAGCACCAGGTGCCGGACCCCGCGCCGGGTGACCAGGTGCCGGGCGAGCAGGCTGCCCAGCCCGCCGGTGCCGCCGGTGATGAGCACGGTGCCCTCGACGTCCCAGACCGGCGGCATGGTCAGGACGATCTTGCCGACGTGGCGCGCCTGGCTCATGTGCCGGAAGGCTTCCTTCGCGCGCCGGACGTCCCAGGTCGTCACCGGCAGTGGGGTCAACGCGCCGGTGGTGAACAGCTCCGAGAGCTCCGAGAGCAGTCCGCTCGTGCGGTCCGGGCCCGCGTCGACGATGTCGAACACCCGGTACGTGACGCCCGGCAGGTCCGCCGCGTCACGGAGGTCGGTCTTGCCCATCTCCAGGAACCGGCCGCCCGGCGCCAGCAGCCGCAGTGAGGCGTCGAGGAACTCGCCGGTGAGCGCGTTCAGCACGACGTCGACCCCGCGGCCGCGGCTGACCTCGCCGAACAGCTGCTCGAAGTCGGTGGTCCGCGACGACGCGATGTGGTCGTCGGGAACGCCCAGCCCGCGCAGGATGTCCTGCTTGCCTTCGCTGGCCGTCGCGTAGACCTCGGCGCCGAAGTGCTTCGCCAGCTGAATGGCGGCCATGCCGACCCCACCGGCCCCGGCGTGGATCAGGATCGACTCGCCCGGTCGCAGCCCGGCGAGATCGGCGAGGCCGTAGTAGGCGGTCAGGAACACCAACGGCACCGAGGCCGCCTCAGCGTCCGACCAAGTGCCGGGGACCTTCGTCAGCAGGCGCTCGTCGGCCACCGCGAGCGGGCCGAAACCACCCGCGACCATCCCCATGACCCGGTCGCCGGGTCGCAGGTCCGAGGCGTCCGGACCGGCCTCGACCACGACGCCCACCGCCTCGGCGCCGAGCGGGCCGGGATCGCCGGGATACATGCCGAGCGCGTTGAGGACGTCGCGGAAGTTCAGCCCGGCGGCGGTGACGCCGACCCTGACTTCGCGGCCGGTCAACGGTTCCGCACCGGCCGAGGGCAGCAGGACGAGGTTGTCGATGCTGCCCCGCCGGTGGGTGCCAAGCCGCCACGGCGGGTCTCCCGCCGGGGAGACCAGTGCGGGGCCCGACGCGAGCCGCGCGAGCCGGGCGCAGAGGACGTCCTCACCGCGCAGCGCGAACTGCTGCTCGTCGGAGGCGACCAGATTCGGTACGACAGCGGGGATTCCGGTGTCGGGGTCCAGGTCGACGAGCAGGAACCGGCCGGGGTTCTCGGCCTGCGCCGAGCGGACCAGGCCCCAGCTGGACGCCGCCGCGAGGTCCGGCGCGTCCGCACCGCCGACGGAGATCGCGCCGCGGGTGACGAACACGAGCCTGGACTCGCCGAAGCGGCCGTCGGCCAGCCACGACTGCACCAGATCGAGCACCCTGGCGGTCAGCTCGTGCACTGCGGCAGGGCCCCGGTGGTCGAGTTCGCCGATGATCGGCACGAGAACGGCCCCGGGCACCTCGGTCAGCTCGGTCAGCTCGGCGAGTGAAAGCACCAGCGGGGCCAAAAGAGCTTGCGCCAGGCCGAAAACGTCCGGTCCCAGTACCGCGCAGGTGGCCGGGGTATGCCTGGCTTCGGCGGGTGCGGCGATCCAGTCGACCCGGAAGAGCGAGTCCTGTTCCGCGTCCGCGGGCGCTGCGGCGACGTCGTTGGAGGCCTCCCGCAGGACCAGCGACTCCACGGTGATCACGGGCGCGCCTTCGACATCGGCCGCGGCGAGCGTGATCGTGTCGTCGGCGGTCTTGGTCAGCCGGACACGCAGCTGCCCGGCGCCACCGGCGTGCAGGGACACGCCGTTCCAGGAGAACGGAAGCAGGCGCTGCCCGCCACTGCCGAGCCCGGCGAAACTCGTCGCGTGCAAGGCCGCGTCCAGCAGCGCGGGGTGCAGGCCGAACCGTTCGCTGTCAGCGGCTTCCTCCGGAAGTGCGACGTCGGCGAAGACCTCGTCCCCTCGGCGCCACGCCGCGCGCAGCCCTCGGAAAACCGGGCCGTAGGCGAACCCGGCGTCGGCGGTGTCCTGGTAAAAACCGTCCAGGTCGACCGCGGTGGCGCCTTCGGGCGGCCAGACTGCGGTGTCGAACGCCGCCACCTGCTGCCCGGAGGTCAGCGTGCCCATCGCGTGTCGTGCCCACGGCAGGTCGAGGGCGGTGGCCGGGCGGGAGTAGACGGTGACCGAGCGGCGCCCCGAGTCGTCCGGGCCGCCGACGGATACCTGGAGCACAACGGCGTCCTCCGGGCCGAGCACCAGCGGCGCCGCCAAGGTCAGCTCCTCCACCTGGTCGCACCCGACCTGGTCACCCGCGCGCACGGCGAGCTCGAGGAAACCGGTTCCCGGGAAGAGCACGGTGTCACCGACGGCGTGGTCGGCGAGCCACCGGTGGGTCGCCACCGAAAGGCGGCCGGTGAACAGCTCGCCGTCGGTGCCTGCCAGCGAGACCGACGCGCCGAGCAGCGGATGCACCGCGGAGACCAGCCCGGCCGCGGAGAGGTCACCCGCCGCCGGAAACGGCGTCGGCCAAAGGGTTTCGTGCTGGAAGGCGTAGGTCGGCAGATCGACGCGGTGGGCGTTGGTACCGGCGAAGAACGTCTTCCAGTCCACGACGGTGCCGGTCACGTGCAGCCGGGCGACCGCGCTGAGGACGGCGTCTTCCTCGCCACGGTCCTTGCGCAGCAGCGGAACCGCCACCACGCTCCCGGCGTCGTCACCGAGGGTTTCCAAGGCCATCGCCGACAACACACCGTCCGGGCCCAACTCCACGAAACTGGTGACGCCCGCGTCGCGCAGCGTGCGGACACCGTCGGCGAACCGGACAGCCTCCCGGACGTGGCGTACCCAGTATTCGGGGGTGCACAACTCGGCACTGGCGAACGTCCCGGTGACGTTGGAGACCACCGGGATCCGCGGTGCCTCGAACGACAATCCATCGATCGCGCGGCGGAACTCGGCCAGCATCGGGTCCATCAACGGCGAGTGGAACGCGTGCGACACCGCGAGCCGCTTCGTCTTACGACCCCGCGCCTCCAACGCCGCGACGACCCGCTCGACCGCCTCGGCCGTCCCGGACACCACCACCGCGGCGGGACCGTTCAGTCCGGCGATCGCCACACCACCGTCAAGCAGCGCGGTGACCTCGGCTTCACCTGCCTGCAACGACGCCATCGCCCCACCCGCGGGCAACGCCTCCATCAACCGAGCCCTCGCCGCGACCAGCGCACACGCGTCCGGTAACGAGAAGACCCCCGCGACCTGAGCAGCCGCGACCTCGCCGATTGAATGCCCGGCGACAAAACCCGGCTCGATCCCCCACGACCGCACCAACCGGAACAACGCCACCTCGACCGCGAACAACGCGGGCTGCGCGAAACCGGTCCGGTTCAACGCCGCCGCGTCCTCACCCCACACAACCTCCCGCAACGACCGATCGAGCAGGACGTCGAACGCGGCGAAAATCTCGTCCAGGGACTCGGCGAACACCGGAAAACGGCGGTAGAGCTCGCGGCCCATGCCCAGGCGCTGGCCACCCTGCCCGGAAAACAGCATCGCGGCCGAACGTTCCTCGGCCACCCCGCGCACGACCTCGTCACCCAGCAGGACGGCCCGGTGCTCGAAGACGGAACGGCCGGTGGCCAGTGAGTAGCCGACGTCGAGCGGGGTGAGCGCCGGGTCGGCGTCCACAAAGGATTCGAGAGTGACGAGCTGGGAGTCCAGCGCCGCCGCCGACCGCCCGGAGACCAGCCAAGGCACGACAGTCGGCGAACCTGCCGGCTCGGGGGCTTGCTGGGTGAGCTCGGGTTCCGGTGCCTGTTCGATGATCACGTGCGCGTTCGTCCCGCTGATCCCGAACGAGGACACGCCCGCGCGGCGCGGGCGGTCCACCACCGGCCACACGACCTGCTCGGTCAGCAGCTCGACCGAACCCTCTGTCCAGTCCACCCGCGAGGACGGCGTGCCCAGGTGCAACGTCTTGGGCACCTGACCCGCGCGCATCGCGAGCACCATCTTGATCACGCCCGCCACCCCCGCGGCGGCCTGGGTGTGGCCGAGGTTCGACTTCAGCGAACCGAGCAGCAACGGGGTTTCCCGGTCCTGACCGTACGTCGAGAGCAGGGCCTGCGCTTCGATCGGGTCGCCCAGCACGGTGCCCGTGCCATGTCCTTCGACCACGTCGACGTCCGATGTGGACAGACCGGCGTCGGCCAGCGCGGCCCGGATCACGCGCTGCTGCGACGGACCGTTCGGCGCGGTCAAGCCGTTCGACGCACCGTCGGAGTTCACCGCGCTGCCGCGCAGCACGGCGAGCACCGGGTGGCCGAGGCGTTGTGCGTCGGAGAGCTTTTCCAGTACCAGCACTCCCACGCCTTCGGCCCAGCCGACCCCGTCGGCGTCGTCGGAGAAGGACTTGCAGCGGCCGTCTTCGGCGAGCCCGCGCTGGCGGGACATCTCGACGAACACCTCCGGCGTCGACATCACCGCGACCCCGCCCGCGAGCGCCAAGGTGCACTCACCGCCGCGCAGGGCCTGCGCGGCGAGGTGCATGGTCACCAGGGAAGACGAGCAGGCCGTGTCCACCGTGACGACCGGGCCTTCGAGGCCGAGGGTGTAGGCCACGCGCCCGGAGGCGACACTCGGCGCGCTGCCATTGCCACGGAAGCCGTCGAACTCGTCGCCGGAAAGCGTCGAGGCGTAGTCGCTGTACATGACCCCGGCGAACACGCCCGTCCGGCTGCCGCGCAACGCGAGCGGGTCGATGCCCGCCCGCTCGATCGCCTCCCACGACACCTCGAGCAGCAGCCGCTGCTGGGAGTCGGTCGCCAGTGCCTCGCGCGGGGAGATGCCGAAGAACTCCGGGTCGAACTCCCCCGCGCTGTGGAGGAATCCGCCGGAGCGGGTGTAGGAGGTCCCCGGGTGTTCGGGGTCCGGGTCGTAGCTGCCCGCCAGATCCCAGCCGCGGTTGGCCGGGAAGCCGGTGATGGCGTCGACGCCCTCGGCGGCGACCTGCCACAGGTCCTCCGGGGAGGCGATCCCGCCCGGGTAGCGGCAGCCCATCCCCACGATGGCGATCGGCTCGTGCCCCCGGGACTCGAGCTCCTCGACCCGCTCCCGCGCACCACGGAGATCAGCGGTCACGCGTCGCAGGTAGTCGACGATCTTTTCCTGCTGGTCTTCCTGCACTGGCTTGTCCTCAATCAGGTCGTGGGAGTGGGCAGCCGGTCGTTACCCCCGGCTGAACTCTTCGTCGATGATGCCGAGCAGCTGGTCGACCGACGCCGACTCGATGTCTTCCTTGGCCGCCTTCGGTTTCGCGTCCGTGAACCGCGCCGGGCGCCGCAGCCGCGCGACGAGCTCGTCGAGCCGCCGCGCGACTGCTTCGTGCTCGGTGGTGCCGGATTTCAACGCCGCCTCCAAGCGGTTGAGCTCTTCGAGCGGTGAACCGGGCGGGCGGTTGCCCTCGGCGGGCAGCCGCGCCGACAGGAAGCCCGCGACCGCGCCGGGGGTGGGGTAGTCGAAGACGAGGGTCGCCGGCAGCCGCAGCCCGGTCGCGGAGTTGAGCTGATTGCGCAGCTCGACCGAGGTCAGCGAGTCGAAGCCCAGGTCCCGGAAGTCCCGGGTGGCCCCGATCGCGGTCAGGGTCGCGTGGCCGAGTACCGCGGCCACCTCCGTCCGGACCAGGTCAAGGAGGAACTTCGTCCGCTCGTCGCCGTGGAGCCCGGCCGCCCGCCGCGCGACGGTGTCCGCACCTGCCGGCGTCGCCGCCCGCGCCATCTCGCGGCGGACCCCGGGCACCAGAGCCCGGAGCAGCGGCGGTACCTCGCGACGCGCACGCAGCGCGCCGATGTCGAGACTGGTCGCGACGACCAGTGGGTCTTCGGACGCGACCGCGGCGTCGAAAAGCGACAACCCGTGCGACCGGGACAACGGTGTGACCCCGTCCCGGCTCATCCTGGCGATGTCGGCGCCGGACAGCATCGAGGTCATCCCCGTTTCCTGCGCCCACGGGCCCCATGCGAGCGACACCGCGGGCAGGCCCTGGTTCCTTCGCAGCTGGGCCAGGGAATCGAGGAAGGTGTTCGCCGCCGCGTAGTTGCCCTGTCCGGGACTGCCCAGCACCCCGGCGATCGACGAGAACAGCACGAACGCGGCGAGCCCGAGCTCCGCGGTGGCCTCGTGCAGGTTCCAGGCGGCGTCGACCTTGGGCCGCAGCACGGCGTCCAGCCGGTCGGGGGTGAGGGTGGCGAGCACGCCGTCGTCGAGCACCCCGGCGGTGTGCACCACCGCCGTGAGCGGGTGTGCCGCGGGGACGGTGGCAACCAGGCCCCGGACGGCGACGAGGTCGGCGATGTCGCAGGCCGCCAGCGAGACTTCGGCGCCCAGTCCGGCCAGCTCGGTGACCAGCTCCCCGGCGCCAGGGGAAGCAGCACCGGACCGGCTGGCGAGGATCAACCGGCGCACGCCATGTGTGGTGACCAGGTGCCGGGCCAGTAGCCTGCCAAGGCCACCGGTACCACCCGTGATCAGGACCGTGCCCTCGGCGGCCCAGCCCAGCGGGCGCGGAGCGACCGTCCTGCGCACGAGCCGGGCGGCCGAAACCTCACCGCCGCGGACGGTCAGTTCGGTCTCTTCCGAGAGCACCGCTCCGACGAGTGCGGCGGCGTCGGGCGCGTCGACGTCCAGCAGGGCGAACCGGCCCGGGTTTTCCGACTGCGCGGTGCGCACCAGGCCCCAGACCGACGCCGCGGCCGGGTCCACGCCGGTCGTCGCACCGCGGGTGACGAACACCAGCCGTGCTCGGGTGAAGCGCTCGGCGTCGAGCCAGTCCTGAAGGAGCTTGAGGGTGCTCGCGGTGAGCTCGTGCGCAGCCTCCACCAGGTGGGTGTCGGCACTGCCGACACCGATGAGGACCACCTCCGGCACCTCCTCCGGCAGGTCGGCGAGGTCGGCGTAGCAGGTGACGGAAACGCCGGACTCCTGCAGGCCGAAGGTGTCGGTGCCCAGGATCGCGAGCGCACCCGGCTCTCCCGGATCCCCGGTCGCGACCGGGGACCAGTCGAGGCCGAACAAACTGTCGCTGCCGGATTCGCGGACCTGTTCGCTCGACAGGGCACGGGAAACGAGCGAGTCGACCGAGGCGACCGGTGCTCCCATGGGGTCGGAGATCGTGATCGACACGGTCTTCTCGCCGCTGGGTATCAGCCGGACACGCACCGACGAGGCACCCGTGGCGTGCAGCGACACGCCTTCCCACGAGAACGGGACGGCGCCCGTGTGCTCAGTGCCGTCGGGGTCCGCGAAGAACAGCGCGTGCAGCGCCGCGTCGAGCAGGGCCGGATGCAGCCCGAACTCACCCGCGCCTTCCCGGACATGCTCGGGCAGGGTCACTTCGGCGAACAGTTCGTCGCCACGGCGCCACGCGGCGCGCAGTCCTTGGAAGGCGGGGCCATAGTCGAAACCGGCGTCGAGGAACCCCTCGTAACAGCCGTCCACCGCGACCGGTTCCGCACCCGCGGGCGGCCACACCGTGTCGACCGCCGCAGGCTGCCACGAAGTCTCGGGGACGAGGCTGCCGGACGCGTGCCGCACCCAGGACGCGTCCCGCTCACCATCGAGACGGGAGTGGATCTCGATCCCGCGACGGCCGGTTTCGCCCGGTGCACCCACCGAGACGCGCACCTGGACAGCACCCCGGTCCGGCAGGACCAGCGGAGCGGCCAACGTCAGTTCCTCGACCCGCGCGCAGCCGGTCTCGTCACCCGCGCGGATCGCCAACTCGGCAAAAGCCGTGCCGGGCAGGAGGACCCGGCCCAGCACGACGTGGTCGGCCAGCCAGGGGTGCGAACGCGTCGAGAGCCTGCTCGTGAACACGACGCCCGCGTCCCCCGCCAGCGCGACGAAGCCGTCGAGCAGCGGGTGCCGCACCGGCGTGAGGCCGACCGAAGCAGCGTCACTGGCGCGGTCGCCGCCTGGCGGGTTGTCCGGCCAGAACCGCTGGTGCTGGAAGGCGTAGGTCGGCAGGTCGATCCGGCGGGCGCCGGTGCGGACGAAGAACCCGGCCCAGTCCACCCGGACGCCCGAGACGTGCAGCCCGCTGAGTGCGGCGACGATCGTGGACTCCTCGCCGCGGTCCTTGCGCAGCGCCGGAATCACCACCGCGTCGGCGGGAAGGGTCTGCCGGGCCATGGCCGACAGCACGCCGTCCGGACCCAGTTCGAGGAAAGCGCCCGCGCCCGCGTTCCTCAGCGCGGCCACCCCGTCGGCGAACCGCACGGTTTCAGTGACGTGCCTGACCCAGTAGTCCGGCGAGCACAAGTCGTCTTGGTCGGCGAGCGCGCCGGTCACGGTCGACACGACCGGGATCCGCGGCGGGTGGAACTCCAGGGTTTCCACCACCGCACGGAAGTCGTCGAGCATCGGACTCATCAGTGGCGAGTGGAAGGCGTGGGAGACCGGCAGCCGCTTGGTCTTCCGACCCTGGGCGGCGAAAGCGGCCGCCAGCGCGGAAACGGCCTGGTCAGCGCCGGAGACGACCACCGCGTCGGGCCCGTTGATCGCGGCGATCGACACGTCCGCCGTCAGCAGCGGCAGGACTTCCTCCTCGCTCGCCCGCACCGAGACCATCGCCCCGCCGGTGGGCAATGCCTGCATCAACCGGCCGCGGGCGAGCACCAGCGCAGCGGCATCGCGCAGCGACAGCACCCCGGCGACCTGCGCGGCGGCGATCTCGCCGATCGAATGACCGGCGACGAAACCGGGCTCGACCCCCCACGACTCCAGCAGCCGGAACAGCGCGACCTCGACCGCGAACAGCGCCGGTTGTGCCCAGCCGGTCTCGTTGAGCAGGTCGTGGTCCTCACCCCAGAGGACGTCGCGCAGCGGGCGGCCCAACCCCGCGTCCAGGTGCTCTGCCGCGGCGTCGAAAGCCGCCGCGAACGCGGGGAAGCGGGCGTGGAGCTCCTGGCCCATACCCACGCGCTGGGATCCCTGGCCGGGGAACAGCATCGCGAACGGGGCCGGCGCGGCGACCCCGCGGGACACCTCCAGGATGGTGCCGCCGCCGGGGATGAGCGCCGCCCGGTGCTCGAACTGCGAACGTCCGGACACCAGCGAGAATCCGATGTCCACAGTGGACTCGGCAGGGTTCGTCCCCGCGAACCGCCGGATCCTGCCGAGTTGGTCTTCGAGCGCCGCCTCGTTCCTCGCCGACACCAGCCACGGCACGATCGCGGACGGCATCGCGGCTCGCACCGGCTCGGCGGCCGGGGACTCGATGATCACGTGGGCGTTGGTGCCGCTGAGCCCGAACGAGGAAACCCCCGCGCGGCGCAGGTGGTCCGCCTCGGGCCACGGCGTCCGCGCGGTCAGCAGGGCTACCTCGCCGGTAGTCCAGTCCACCTGCGATGACGGCGTGCCGACATGCAAACTCTCGGGCATCGTTTCGTGGCGCATCGCCAGGATCATCTTGATGACCCCCGCGACTCCGGCCGCGGCCTGGGTGTGGCCGAGGTTCGCTTTGATCGAACCGAGCCAGAGCGGGCGTCGCCGATTTTGACCATAGGTCGCGAGCAGCGCTTGCGCCTCGATCGGGTCACCCAGCGCGGTTCCGGTGCCGTGGGCCTCCACGACGTCGACCTCGGACGGGGCCAGTCCGGCGGAGTCGAGGGCGGCGCGGATGACACGCTGCTGCGAAGAACCGTTCGGTGCGGTGAGTCCGTTGGATGTGCCGTCGGAGTTCACCGCGCTGCCGCGCACAGTGGCGAGGATCCGGTGACCGTGGCGACGGGCGTCGGAAAGGCGTTCCAGCACCAGCATTCCGGCACCTTCGGCCCAGCTCGTGCCGTCGGCGTTCTCGGAGAACGACTTGCACCGGCCGTCGGCCGCGAGACCGCCCTGCTTGCTGAACTCGACGAACAGCGAAGGCTCGGAGAGAACCGCGACCCCACCGGCCAGCGCGAGCGAGCACTCCCCCGCTCGCAACGACTGCGCGGCCGAGTGCAGCGCGACCAACGACGAGGAGCAGGCCGTGTCGACGGTCATCGAGGGGCCTTCAAGACCGAAGGTGTAGGAGATCCGGCCCGACATCACACTGCCGGTGTTTCCGGTCAGGACAAAGCCTTCGGCGCGGTCGGTCGACGACAACAAGGTCGCGTAGTCACTGCTCGACGCACCGATGAACACCCCGGTGGGCGAGCCGGTCAACGAGTCCGGGGCGATACCGGCGGCCTCGAAGGCCTCCCAGGACACCTCCAGCAGAATCCGCTGCTGCGGGTCGGCGGCTTGCGCCTCCCGCGGGCTCATCCGGAAGAACTCGGCGTCGAACTCGGCCGCCTCCTGCAGGAAACCGCCCGAACGAGTGGTCGACGTACCGGGGCGGACGCCATCGGGATCGTAGAGGCCGTCGAGGTCCCAGCCGCGGTCTTCGGGAAAGGCACCGATGGCGTCTCGCCCGGAAACGACCAAGTCCCACAGGTCTTCGGGCGAGCGAACCCCGCCGGGGTAACGGCAGCTCATCCCGACGATGACGATCGGGTCGCCGTCGGCCACCGCTGCCGGGACCGGCTTGGCCGTCGCGGCACCGGCGGGTTCGCCCAGTTCGCCGAGCAGGTGCGCGGCGAGTGCCAGCGGTGTCGGGTGGCTGAACACCGCGGTGGGCGCGAGCCGCAGGCCGGTCAGCGCGGTGAGGCGGTTCCTGAGTTCCACCGAGGTCAGCGAGTCGAAGCCGAGTTCCTGGAAGGCGCGCCCGGCCTCGACCTCACTCGCGGAACCGTGACCCAGCACCGCCGCGGCCTCGGTCTGGATCAGGGTGACGAGAGTACGTTCGCGGTCCTCGGCGGACAGATCGCGCAGGCGCTCGACGAGCCCGGCCTCACGGGAAGTGCAGGCTGCGACCGAGCGGCGTGCCGTCGTTCGCACAAGGCCGCGGAAAACGTGCGGCACCAGGCTCTGGTCGTGTGGTGGGCGAATGTCCACAGTGGCGGGAACCAGTACCGGGTCAGCCGAGCCGATGGCGAGGTCGAAGAGCCCGAGTGCCCGTTCCGCCGTCAACGCGGGAAGGCCTTCCCTGGCCATCCGGGCGAGATCCGCGCCGGTGAGGGCGGCGGTCATCCCGCTACCCGGTGCCCACGCGCTCCACGCCAGCGCCGTCGCCGGGAGTCCGCGATCGCGGCGGTAGTGCGCGAGTGCGTCCAGCCCGGCGTTCGCGGCGGCGTAGTTGCCTTGACCGGCGCTGCCGAGCAGGCCCGCGACCGAGGAGAACAGGACGAACGCGGCGAGGTCGAGGTCCGCGGTGAGCTCGTGCAGGTGCCAGGCGGCGTCCAGTTTCGGGGCCAGGACGGTCTCGAGGCTTTCGTCGGTGATCGAGCTCAGCACCCCGTCGTCGACGACGCCCGCGGCGTGGACGACGGCGGTCAGCGGATGCCCGGCGGGAACACCGGCCAGCAGGGCGGCGACCTCGGCCCGGTCGGACACGTCGCAGGCGTGCACCGTCACGTGGGCACCCAGCTCGCCGAGCTCGCGGACCAGCTCGGGGGCACCCGCGGCGGCCGGACCACTCCGGCTGGCCAAAACCAGGTGCCGGACGTGCCGCTCGGACACCAGGTGGCGCGCGAGGATCCCGCCGAGCCCACCGGTACCGCCGGTGATCAGCACCGTGCCTTCGGGGTCCCAAACCCGCGGCATGCGCAGCACGATCTTGCCGATGTGCTTGGCCTGGCTCATGAACCGGAAGGCGTCCGGCGCGTGACGGACGTCCCAGGACCGCACCGGCAGCGGCGCCAGCGAGCCGTCGGCGAACAGGGCCAGCAACGCGGTCAGCATCTCCTGGATCCGGTCCGGCCCGGCTTCGGCCAGGTCGAAGGCCCGGTAGGAGATTCCGTGGAGTTCCGCGGCGTCGCGGATGTCTGTCTTGCCCAGCTCCAGGAACCGGCCGCCCGGCGCCAGTACCCGCAGGGACGCGTCCACGAACTCACCGGCCAGCGAGTTCAGCACCAGATCGACGCCGCGGCCGCCGGTGACCTCGAGGAAGCGGGCTTCGAACCCGGTCGTCCGCGAGGAAGCAAGGTGGTCGTCGGCGATCCCGAGCGACCGGAGCGTGTCCCACTTGCCCTCGCTCGCCGTCGCGAAAACATCCGCGCCGAGGTGGCGGGCCAGCGCGATCGCGGCCATGCCCACGCCGCCCGCTCCGGCGTGCACCAGGACCGACTGTCCCGGCCGGAGACCGGCCAGGTCCGTCAGCGCGTAGTACGCGGTCAGGAAGACCAGTGGCACCGACGCCGCGTCGGCGTCGGACCAGTGCGCGGGCACCCGCGCCAGTAAACGCTCGTCGACCACGGCGGCGGGTCCGAAGGCGCCGTCGATCATGCCCATGACCCGGTCACCCTGGCGGAGAACGCGTACCTCCGGTCCGGTCTCCACGACCACACCCGCCGCTTCGGCGCCGAGCGGACCGGCTTCGCCCGGGTACATGCCGAGGGCGTTGAGCACGTCACGGAAGTTGACGCCCGCGGCGGTGACCCGCAGGCGTACCTCGCGGCCGGAAAGCGGGGCGGCGGCCGCGGGGAACGGCGACAACGTCAGCTCGTCCAGGCTGCCCCGGCGAGGGCTGTCCAGCCGCCACGGTGTTTCCCCGACCGGAGGCAGCAGGCCCGCGTCCGGTGTGTCGGCGAGTCGCGTCAGCCTGGCGATCCGGACCGCACCGGCCCGGATCACCGCCTGCGGTTCCTCCGACGCGAGCAGGCCAGCCAGCACCGAGGCGGAGTCGTCCACCGAGTTTTCGCCATCGAGGTCGACCAGGACGAACCGGCCGGGATTCTCGGCCTGGGCGGACCGGATCAGGCCCCACACCGCCGCGGCGGCCGGATCCGTGACCGGCTCACCGGCGACGGAAACGGCTCCGCGGGTGACCACGACCAGCCGGGTGTCCTCGAAGCGATCGTCGGCGAGCCAAGCCCTCGCGGTGGCCAGCGTATCGGCCAGCATCGCGCGGACACCGGTGCTCGCGTCGACCGGCAAGACGAAGAGTTTGGCACCGTCCGCGACCTCCGCGGAGAAACCCGGGTGGCTCTCGACGGAGTTCGCGGCCCCGCGCAGGCCGTCGGCCAGGCGTCCGGGGTCGCGGCCGAGCACGGTGAAGCAGTCCTGCGCGTCCGCGTCGGCAGCCAGCGGAACCCAGTCCAGGCACCAGAGATGGTCGTGGCCGCTGTCGGCCTCGAACACCGGCGAACGCAGCACCAGTGACTCCGCGGAGAACACCGGCGTGCCGGTGGGATCGGTGGCGAGGACGCGCACCGAGTCGCCGCCACCGGTGCTGATCCGGACGCGCAGCGCGACGGCGTCCGTGGCGTGGAGGACGACGTCACCCCAGGAGAACGGCACCGTCGTCTGCTCGGAGCTGGCCGGGCCGACCAGGGCGGGCGCGTGCAGGGCGGCGTCCAGGAGAGCGGGGTGCAGCCCGAAGACCCCGGGGTGGGAGCCGCCGGGCTCGGGCAGGCCGACTTCCGCGAACACGTCGTCACCGCGGCGCCACACCGCGGACAGGCCGTGGAAGGCGGGCCCGTAGTCGAACCCGGCGGTCGCCAGCCGGTCGTAGAAGCCGTCGAGGTCGACAGCGACGGCTCCGGCCGGGGGCCAGACGTCGTCGAACTCGAACGTCCGCGTGCCCGGCGCGAGGACACCGGTCGCGTGCCGGGTCCAGCCGCGATCGACCGCCGCGTTGTCCTCCTTCGCGTGGATGGTGAGCGACCGGAAGCCGTCGGCGTCCGCGGCCCCGACCGCGACCTGCAGCCGGACGAGGTCGCGTTCGCCGAGCACCAGCGGCGTCTCCAGCACCAACTCGGCCACGCGGTCGCAGCCGACCTCGTCGCCGGCGCGGATGGCCAGCTCCAGCAACGCGGTCCCGGGCACGAGTACCCGGCCCAGGATCCGGTGGTCGCCGAGCCAGGGGTGGGTGTGCCGGGAGACCCGGCCGGTGAAGACGGTGTCCCCGGTCCCGGCCAGCTCGAACGCGGAGTCAAGGATCGGGTGGTCCAAAGTGGACACAGCGTGGTCGGTGCCGCTTTCGAGCCAGAACCGCTGGCGTTGAAAGGCGTAAGTCGGCAGGTCGACTCGGCGGGCGCCGTGTCCGGCGAAGAACAGCGACCAGTCCGGTCCGGCGCCGCGGGTGTGCAGAGCCGCCAGGGTCGCGACGAGCGAGGAGGCCTCGTGCTGCCCGCTGCGCAACGCGGGTGCCGCGAAGGAGTCTTGCACCACGAGGACCTCCGCCACCATGGCGGAAAGCGCCGCGCCGGAACCGAGTTCGAGGACCGAGGTGACGCCCTCTCCGCGCAGCGCGGAGACCGCGTCGGCGAACCGGACGGGTTCGTGGACCTGGCGGACCCAGTACCCCGGCGTGCCGAACTCGTCCTCGGTGATCAGCGCGCCGGTCACGGTGGAGACGATCGGCAGCTTCGGCGACCGGTAGGTGAGCACCTCGGCGACCCAGCGGAGCTCGTCCAGCGCGGGTTCCATCAGTGCGGAGTGGAACGCGTGGCTCACCTTGAGTGGAGTGCACTTGATTCCCCGGCCGGTCAGGTCCGCGGCAAGCGCCAGCACCTCAGCTTGTGGTCCGGACAGGACCACGGCTTCGGGGCCGTTCACGGCGGCGACGCACACGTCGCTCGAACGGGTGGAAAGCAGCTCCAGGATCTGTTCCTCGGTCGCGCGCGCGGCGACCATCCCGCCACCCTCGGGAAGCGCCTGCAGGAGCCGCCCGCGGTGCGCGGCGAAGGCGGCGGCGTCCGAAAGCGACCAGATCCCGGCGACGTGCGCCGCGGCGACCTCGCCGATCGAATGACCGATGACGACGTCAGGGTGCAGTCCCCAGGACTCGAGCAGCCGGAACAGCGCGACCTGGAACACGAACAGGGCCGGCTGGGTGTAAGCGGTCTGGACAAGCAGGTCGGCATCCGCCGAACCGGGCTCGGCGAACACCACGGATGCGAGCGGGCGGTCCAGGTACAGGTCCACTTCGGCGCAGGCGGCGTCGAAAGCCCTGGCGAACGCCGGGAACCGTGCGTGTAGCTCGCGGCCCATGGCGGGCTTCTGCGCGCCCTGACCGGGGAAGACGAAGGCGAGCCGTCCATGTTGGACGATGCCGGTGCCGACGTTGGGCCGGTGCTCACCCTTGGCCAGTGCGTCGAGTCCGCCGAGGAGTTCGCCGCGATCCGCGCCGAGGACCGTGGCGCGGTGCTTCAACGCCGCGCGGGTGGTGGCGGCCGAGAACGCGACGTCGAGTGGCCTGGCGTCCGAGGCCACCACGTCACGCAGCCGAGCGGCCTGCGCCCGCAACGCCTCGGGGCTGCGCGCGGACACCACGAGCGGCAGCTGGAGGTCGATCTCCGTGGCCTGTTCGACTGGGGCCTGTTCGACTGAGGCCTCGACGGTGGCTTGCTCGAGGACCACATGGACATTGGTGCCGCTGAACCCGAACGACGACACCGCACAGCGCCGCGGCTCGCCGCGGTCCGGCCATTGCTGTTGCCGGGTAAGCAGTTCGACGCCGCTGCCCGCCCACTCCAGGTGCGGGGTGGCCGGTTCGGCGTGGAGGGTCCGGGGCAGCACACCGGCGCCCATGGCCGAGATCATCTTGATCACGCCGATGACTCCGGCCGCGGCCTGGGTGTGGCCGAGGTTCGATTTGACCGAGCCCAGGAGCAGCGGACGGTCGGCGTCCCGTCCTGGGCCGTAGGTGGCTTGCAAGGCGGCGGCCTCGATCGGGTCACCGAGCGGGGTGCCGGTGCCGTGTGCCTCCACCGCGTCGACCTCGGCCGGTTTCAGTCCCGCGTCCGCCAGGGCCTGCCGGATGACCCGCTGCTGGGCGACGCCGTTGGGGGCGGTCAGTCCGGCGCTGGTGCCGTCGGAGTTGACCGCGGAACCGCGGAGCACCGCCAGCACCCGGTGTCCGCGTTCGCGGGCGGTGGAAAGGCGTTCGACCAGCAGCATGCCGACGCCTTCACTCCAGCCGGTGCCGTCGGCGCCCGCGCCGAACGCCTTGCAGCGGCCGTCGGGTGAGAGGCCGTGCACCCGGCTGAAAGCCAGGAAGGAACCGGGGGTGGCCATGACCGCGACACCGCCGACGATCGCCTGGTCGCATTCGCCTTCCCGCAGCGACCGAGCGGCGACGTGCAGCGCGACCAAGGACGCCGAGCACGCGGTGTCGATCGTGAGGGCGGGACCGTGCAGGCCCAGTTCGTAGGCGATCCGGCCGGACGCGACACTACCGGCGGTGCCGGTGATCAGGTGGCCTTCCGCGCCGTCGCGGGCGTCCTGCATCCCCGGGCCGTATTCGTGGTTCTCCGCGCCGATGAAGACCCCGGTGGAGCTCCCCCGCACCGACAGCGGGTCGATCCCCGCGCGTTCGAAGAGCTCCCAGGCGGTTTCCAGCAACTGCCGCTGCTGCGGGTCCATCGCCTGCGCTTCGCGCGGGGAGATCCCGAAGAACCCGGCGTCGAATTCGGCGGCTCCGTCGAGGAAACCGCCCGATCGCGCATAGGTCCGCCCGGCACGGTCCGGATCGGGGTCGTAGAGGCTTTCGACCGCCCAGCCGCGATCTTCGGGGAACGGCCCGATGACATCCCGGCCGTCGAGCAGCGCCTGCCACAGTTCGTCGGGTGAGGTGATCCCGCCAGGGAGGCGGCACGCGGTGCCGACGATCACGACCGGATCGTCGGCGCCGGACCGCCCGGCGGGCGAGACCGGTGCGTCCGGCTCCTGGCCGAACAGCCGTCCGGCCAGGCTTTCGGCAAGGCCGAGCGCGGTCGGGTGGTCGTAGATCTCGTTCAGCGGCAAGGAAATGTCAAGTTCGGCGCGGAGCCTCCGGTGCAGCTCGACCGCGGACAGGGAGCTCAGGCCGAGGTCGGCGAAGCGGCGGCGCGGATCGGAAACCTCGGACCGCCCGACGCCCAGCGCGGCTGCCGCGTGCCGGGAGACCAGGTCGACAAGCGTCCGGACGCCCTCCTTCCGCGTCCCCGCGGCCAACAGCTCACGGAACGCTTCCGGCGAGGTGGAAGTCCGGTCGGCGGGCTCGCCATCCACGCATGACACCTTGCTGGCTTCGCTTGTCATGACGCCGCGCCACCATCCCTAAGACCGCAGGATCGACCGAACCTCGTCGCTGAATCGTAGAAGCGCGAACGCTGTACTTTCCCTTAGAGGATCGGCCGATTTGCCTGGCGCAATGCCGTGACCAAGACGTTCTCTGGTGGTTTCCCGTGATCGCCTGCCGCACGCTTTGAAGCACCAGTACCGGTGGCTTCGAACACCGGCCGCACCCGTTGAAACGGGATTACCCGGTCATGCTGAATTCCCCGCTGGCCGCTTTTCGTCGGAGAGGTAACCGAGATGACGTTGGCCACCCCGAACCCCATGACGATGTTCGGACCGGATTTCCCCTTCGCCTACGACGACTGGGTGCGCCATCCGGCCGGGCTCGGGCAGCTCCCGGAGCACCGCCTCGGCACCCCGGTCGCCGTGGTGGGCGGCGGGATCTCCGGTCTCGTGGCCGCGTACGAGCTCATGAAACTGGGCCTGCGCCCGGTCCTTTACGAAGCAGGCGAGCTGGGCGGGCGGATGCGTTCGATCGCCTTCGCCGACCACCCGGATTCGCTGGCGGAGCTGGGGGCGATGCGCTTCCCGCCGTCGGCGAGCACGTTGTTCCACTACATCAGGGAACTCGGCCTGCGGACCCGCCCCTTCCCGAACCCGCTGGCCACCTGCACCCCGAGCACGGTGATCGACCTCGGCGGGGTGGTCCACCACGTCCGGACCGCCGAAGAACTGCCGAGTGTCTACCAGGATGTCGCCGACGCCTGGGACAAGGCCCTCCAGGACCGCGCCGAACTGTCGTCCATGGAGGACGCCATCCGGCGACGTGACGTCAGGGCGATCAAGTCCATCTGGAACCGCCTGGTGACCGAAATGGACGATCAGTCGTTCTACGGTTTCCTGGCCGCTTCCTCGGCTTTCGAGTCCTTCCAGACCCGGGAGATCTTCGGGCAGGTCGGGTTCGGCACCGGTGGCTGGGACACCGACTTCCCCAACTCGATCCTGGAGATCCTGCGGGTGATCTACACCCACGCGGACGACGACCAGGTGAGTATCGTCGGCGGCGCACAACGGGTTCCGTCGGGTCTGTGGACGCACGAACCGGAGCACCTCGTGCACTGGCCAGCCGGGACTTCCCTGGCCTCGCTGAACTCCGGTGCCCCCCGCCCGTCGGTCAGGAAGATCACGCGCCGCGGCGGCGGTATCGTCATCGAGGACGGCACCGGCGTGCCGCGGGAGTTCGCGGCGACCGTGTTCACCCCGCACGTCTGGACGCTGCTCAGCCAGATCGACTGTGCCCCGGAGCTGCTCAGCACCCCGCAGTGGACGGCGGTCGAGCGCACGCACTACATGAACTCCTCCAAGGTCTTCGTCCTCACCGACCGGCCGTTCTGGCTGGACACCGATCCGCGCACCGGCCACGACGTGATGGGCATGACGCTCACCGACCGGTGCCCGCGCGGGGTCTACCTGTTCGACGACGGCCCGGACCGGCCAGGCGTGATGTGCCTGTCCTACACCTGGAACGACGACTCGTCGAAGCTGTCCACCCTCGACGACCACCAGCGGGTGTCCGTCCTTTTGCGACGGTTGGCCGCCATCTATCCTGGCGTGGACATCGCCTCGCACGTGATCGGCGAGCCGATCAGCATCACCTGGGAGCGCGAGCCGAACTTCATGGGCGCCTTCCGGGCCAACCTTCCCGGCCACTACCGCTACCAGCGGCGCCTGTTCACCCAGTTCATGCAGGCGGGCGCACCCGAGGCGCAGCAGGGGTTCTTCCTCTGCGGCGACGACATCTCGTGGACCGCGGGTTTCGCCGAAGGCGCCGTGACCACCGCGCTGAACGCCGTCTGGGGCGTGCTCGACCACCTCGGCGGCAAAACCCACCCTGGCAACCCGGGCCCCGGCGACCGCTTCCACGATCTCGCCCCCGTCGACCTCCCCCTCTGACTCTCCTGTCCACGCTCGGACACGGCGAAAGGCGGGTTCCCTGGCGTGACGCCGGAAACCCGCCTTTCGCGCGGGCGGCTGGTCAGTGCACGAGAACGGGTTTCGCGGCGGACTTCGGGGTCACCGGGACGACGTGGAAGTTCGCGGTGGTGACGTCAAGGCGGTGGAACAGCAGGTCCGGGCCCGTCACGTAGACCGTGCCGACGCCCTGCGTGTTGAGGCCGCCGACCACGGCGGGCCAGTCGATCGGCCGATCGAAGGTGTCGGCCAGTATGGTGCGCAGCTCGGCGGCCGAGCCGACCACCCGGCCGTCCTGGTCGGAGATGACCGGGATCGACGGCTCGGCGAGCGGGAACTGGGAGAGCACCTCGGCTTCGGCCTTGGCGCGCAGCGGCGCGAACCGGCGCGCGTGCACCGGCGGCCGCATCGTCTGCATCGAGTAGCCGCCGAGCGCGCGGACCTCGGCGATCAGTTCGTCGAGCACGTCCGAGCGCAACGAGACCAGATAGGACCCCTCGTCGAGGTGGCCGGAGAGCTCGATCCACTCTCCGCGCGCGCAGAAGGCGTCGACGAGCTCGCGGAACGGCACGTCCGGGACGCGCACGAAGCAGTGAGTCACCAGGTCGTCGGGCTCCGCGGCGAAGTACTCCTCTTCACAGCGGGCCAGCTCGAAGGTGAGCCGGATCGCCGCGGGGAAGTCCACTGAGCCGACGTAAGCCGCGGCGGCACGCTGCCCGAGGCTGGCTCCCACACAGAAATCCGGCCGGAGCCCGTGTTCGTCTTCGGCCCGGTCCGCCAGCGCGAGCGAGTTGACCAGGAATGCCACCTGGGTGAAGGCATGGTAGACACCCTCCGCGGCACGAAAACCCGCGAGCAGCGACGCACCGAGCACCTCGTCGGCCACCGCGATCCGGCGGCGCGCGTACCGGTCGAGCACCATGAACCGCCCGACCTCGGCGAAGGTCGACGGCCCCATCCCCGGAAAGACCACGGCGACCGGCCCGGCTGCTTCGCTCACGCCGAAACCGCCAGTTCCTCGAGCCGCTTGTTGTCGGGCTTTCCGTTGCGGTTGAGGGGAAAGCTGTCGATGACGACCATCCGATCGGGTACCTCGTACCCGGGCAGCGCCGAACCGGCGACCGTGCGCCAGTGCTCGATCCCGCGATCCTGGTCGTCCTCGATGAAGGCGACCAGCTGGGATCCCTTGCGCTCGCAGGGTATCGCGATGATCTTGGCGCGGCAGCCCGCCTCGCCCATCCGCCGCTCGATCATGTCGGGGTAGAGGGTGTACCCCATCCGGTGCACGGCGCGTTTCCGGCCGAGGACGTGGAGGCTGCCGTCCTCGGTGAGCCTGCCGAAGTCACCGCTGGCGAACCAGCCGCGGTCGATCGGCGAGAGCTCGCCGTCGTCGTCGAGATAGCCGGCCATGACGTCCGGGGTGAGCACCATGACCTCGCCGACCGCACCGGCGGGAACCTCGTTGCCGTCGTCGTCCACCACGATCAGGTGCACGCCCTCGACCGCGCGGCCGCAGGCGACCGGGTTGTCGAGCGTCGCGAAGGCCACGTTGCCGAGCTCGGTGCTGCCGTAGCTGTCGAGCAGGTAGTGCCCGACTTCGTCGACGTAGCAGTCCACGAGGCCGGGGTCGAGGGGAGCCGCGCCGACGCACAGCATCCTCGCCTCGGCGAGCACTCGCATCAGGACGGGCCTGCGGCGGGCGATGTTGAGCATGCTGCGGTAGGTGGCGGGGGTGGCGTCGAAAACCGTGGCGCCGCACAGACCGGCCATCTGCAGTGCGTGGTCGAGCCGCCGATACGGCGCCACCACCAGCGAACACCGGGTCAGCCAGGCGATCAGCACCATGGAAAGCCCGTACTGGTGCGAGAACGGCAGCAGGGGCACCAGCACGTCTTCCTCGACATGCCCGACCTGGTTGAGGTTGCGGCGCAGGTTCTCCAGGAACGACGCACCGGTCTTGACGATCGCCTTCGGGGTGCCCGTCGAGCCGGACGAGAACATGAGCAGGCCGTCGGGAAGGTCGCACCACCGCTTCACTGTCAGGTCAGCCGACGTGGCGAGGCGGCCCGCCGCGGCGAACTGCAGTTCGTAGAGGGAGAAGCACTGGGCGTCGGTCTCCGGGAGAACGGTGTCGCGATCGGTGACGCAGAACTTGACGCGCGCCTGCGCTATGAGCAGTTCGGTGGTCTCGGCCCGATCCTGGTAGTCGATCAGCACGAGCGAGGCTCCGAGGTGCATCAGCGCCAGCAGGGCAGTCAGATAGGCGGGAGAGTTCTCGGCCTTCAGCAAGACCCGGTCCGACATCTCCACCCCCCGCGCACGGAGCTCGTCTGCCATCCGGACCGCGTCCGCTTCCCACTCCTCGAGAGTGCGGACGCTGTCGATGCCGCATATCTTCGCCATGGTCGAACCTCTTTCCTCGACTTCAGGACAACGCGGCACCGCCGGTGTGCCTGTGGTGTCCAGTGTCACCACCCGCGGTCATGGAAATGGCCAGAAACCCGCCGGATTCCGACCGGACAGCTCGGGAAGGCGCGGGAAGACTAGGGATTTTTCGGGATGGTTCGTGGGAAAAAGATACGGTCTCGCACCGGCACCACCCGCGAAACGCGGAAAGGTTGTGTTCATGGACTCGACCCGACGGCCGATCCTGTTCGTCAGCTCACCTGAGAGCGGTCTGCTCAACCCGTTGCTGACCCTGGCCGGGGAGCTGTCCGGCCGCGGAGTCGAGGAGTTGTGGTTCGCCACCGATGAGCCCCGGCGCCGCGACATCGAAGCGATCATCGGCAAAACACCGGTCGAGTTCGCCTCGCTCGGCGAGGTCGTCCCGGAGATGTCGGCGGTGACCTGGGACGACGAGACCTACCGGGCGGTCACCCAGCCGTCTCGGTTCAAGGCCCACCGCGCGGTCCTGCGGCACACCTGCGACCCGAAGCTGCGCGTGGAGAAGTACCACGCGCTCGAGACCGCGGTGGACAAGATCGAACCGGCCCTGATGATCA
This sequence comes from Amycolatopsis sp. H20-H5, assembly GCF_035828755.1. Taxonomy (NCBI): domain Bacteria; kingdom Bacillati; phylum Actinomycetota; class Actinomycetes; order Pseudonocardiales; family Pseudonocardiaceae; genus Amycolatopsis; species Amycolatopsis sp. H20-H5. The sequence goes on from NZ_JAYMZS010000112.1 coordinate 25,138, forward strand.
TCGAGAGCATGAGCCTGTTCGCGGTGGAACTGGCGATCACCAAGAAGATCCCGTTCATGCTGAGCGTCCCTTTCATGCCCAGCAACGTCCTGACCTCGCACACCCCGTTCTCGAAAAGCTATACCGCGCCCGGTTTCCCGGTGCCGCACTCCGGCCTGCCGTTCGAGATGACCTTCACCCAGCGGATCACCAACCGGGTGTTCAAGCTGCGGACACTCGCCATGTTCCTGAACCCCTCGCTGTCGAAGGTGATGGCTCAGGACGGCCCGCTCCGCCGGGAACTCGGCATCTCCGACGCGGCGCGCGGGCAGATGGCCCGCATCGACAATGCCGAAGCGATCCTGTCCTACTCGGTCACCGGGCTCGACTACCCGTTCCCGGTGCCGGCCAAGATGCGGCTGGTGGGCGCGATGGTGCCGCCGCTGCCCCAGGCACCCGGCGACCACCGTCTGTCCGACTGGCTCGACAAGCAGGATTCGGTCGTCTACATGGGTTTCGGCACGATCACCCGGCTGGCCCGCGACCAGGTCCAGTCCTTCGTGGAGGTCGCGCGACGCCTCGACGGCAGGCACCAGATCCTCTGGAAGCTGCCCTCGGATCAGCAGGAATTCCTTCCACCGGTGGCCGAACTGCCCGGCAACCTGCGCATCGAGACCTGGGTCCCGTCCCAGTTCGACGTGCTCGCCCACCCCAGTGTCAAGGTGTTCTTCACCCACGCCGGCGGAAACGGGTACCACGAAGGGCTCTACTTCGGGAAGCCGCTCGTCGTGCGCCCACTGTGGGTGGACTGCTACGACCAAGCCGTCCGCGGCGAGGACTTCGGTATCAGCCTCACCCTGGACCGGCCCGAGACAGTCGACCCCGACGACGTCGTCGACAAGCTCACCAGGGTCATCGAAGACGGCTCCTTCAGCGAACGCGCCCAGCAGTTCGCGCTGCGGCAGCGGGAAGCCGGTGGCCGCGCGGCCGCCGCGGACCTGGTTCTCGCCTCCCCGTCCCTGAAATGACCGCACAGTGGGAAAAAATCCCAGTCCCGACCAAAACCAGTCCGAAAGAATGAGGAGCCGATGGCGATCCACTACCCGGTTTCGAAGCCCTGGCTGGAAGGGCACGAACTGGAATACGTGACCGAAACGATCACCGACGGCTGGATCTCCTCCCAGGGACCGTTCGTCAAGAAGTTCGAGCAGGCTTTCGCCGACTACCACGGCAGCGCACACGGCGTCGCCTGTTCGTCGGGGACGACCGCACTCACCCTGGCCCTGCGAGCGCTCGGGGTCGGGCCCGGCGACGAGGTGATCGTGCCGGAGTTCACGATGATCGCCTCGGCGTGGGCGGTGACCTACACCGGGGCCACCCCGGTCTTCGTCGACTGCGGTGACGACCTCGACATCGACGTCTCGCTCATCGAAGCCAAGATCACCCCGCGCACGAAGGTCATCATGCCCGTCCACATCTACGGGCGGCGCTGCGACATGGACGCGATCATGACGCTGGCCTACGAGTACAACCTCCGGGTCGTCGAGGATTCGGCCGAGGCGCACGGCGTGCGCCCGGTCTCCGACATCGCGTGTTTCTCGCTCTTCGGCAACAAGATCATCACCTCCGGTGAGGGCGGCATCTGCCTGACCAACGATCCCCGGCTGGCCGGCCAGCTGGCCCACCTGCGCGCGATGGCGTTCGACAAGGACCACACCTTCCTGCACAAGAAACTCGGCTACAACTTCCGCATGACGAGCATGCAGGCCGCCGTCGCGCTCGCCCAGACCGAACAGCTCGACGAAATCCTTTCCCGGCGAACGGACATCGAGAAGCGTTACGACGAACTGCTCGCCGGAATCGACGGAATCACCTTGATGCCGAGCAGGGACGTGCTGTGGATGTACGACCTGCGCGCCGAACGCCGCGACGAGCTGCGCGTGTTCCTCGCTGACGAGGGCATCGAGACCAGGCTGTTCTTCAAACCGATGAGCAGGCAGCCCGGCTACCTCGACCCCGACTGGCCGTCGCTGAACGCCAGCAGGTTCAGCGAAGACGGGTTCTACCTGCCCACCCACACCGGGCTCACCGAAGCCGACCAGGAGTTCATCTGCGGGCGGATCCGCGCTTTCCACAGCGCCTGAAGCGTCCATCCGGCGACCTCAGTATCCGACGAACCAGGGAAACAGGGAAATGACGAGCGTCGAACAGAACATCGTCGACTTTCCGAGTCGCCGGGCGGGGTGCCCCTTCCCGCCGCCGGAATACGCGGAGATCCGCGCCCAGCCGGGACTGGTCAAGGCCACCCTGTCCGAGGGCAGGACGGTCTGGCTGGTGACCCGGCACGAAGACGTGCGGACCGTGCTGACCGACCGCCGCATCAGCTCCAACCCGACCCACGACGGGTTCCCGAACTTCGGGCGCACCGGCGGGGTCCCGGCGCCCGACCAGGTCCCGGGCTGGTTCGTCGGGATGGATCCGCCGGAGCACGGCCGGTTCCGCAAGACCCTCATCCCCGAGTTCACCGTGCGCAAGATCAAGGAGCTGCGCCCGCACATCCAGCGGGTGGTCGACGGGCGCGTCGACGCCATGCTCGCCGCCGGGAACTCGGCTGATCTCGTGGCCGACTTCGCGCTTCCCGTACCGTCGCTGGTGATCACGGCGCTGCTCGGCGTGCCCTACGCCGATCACGACTTCTTCGAAGCCAAGACCCGGACACTCGTCAGCTTCGCCTCGACCGACGACGAACGCGAGGCCGCGGGCAAGCACATCCTGCGCTACATCACCCGCCTCATCACGCTCAAACAGCAGCGGCCGGCCGACGACCTGCTCAGCAGGCTGCTCGCCTCGGCCACCATGACGCCCCAGGAGCTGTCCGGGGTCGTGATGCTCCTGCTGATCGCCGGGCACGAGACGACCGCGAACAACATCTCGCTCGGCGTGGTCACCCTGCTGTCGCACCAGGAATGGCTCGGCGACACCCGCGTCGTCGAAGAGCTGCTCAGGCTTCACTCGGTCGCCGACCTGGTCGCGCTCCGGGTGGCGGTCGAAGACGTCGAGATCGGCGGCCAGCTGGTCAAGGCGGGCGAGGGCATCGTCCCGCTGGTGGCCGCGGCCAACCACGACGCCGACGCGTTCGCCTGCCCCGCCCGATTCGATCCCGCCCGCGCCGCCCGCCACCATGTGGCGTTCGGCTACGGCGTCCACCAGTGCCTTGGCCAGAACCTCGTCCGGGCCGAGATGGAGATCGCCTTCCAGACGTTGTTCTCCCGGATCCCGACCCTGGAGATCGCGGCACCGCTCGAAGACCTGCCGTTCAAGTACGACGGTGTCCTGTTCGGCCTGCACGCCCTCCCGGTCAAGTGGTGACTTCGCACTGACCACCGCGAAACGCCCCCGCGTCCCGGCTCCGGGGGCGTTTCGCGTCACCTGTTTTAGAAGGCGTCCGGAAACTGATGTCATGGCGTCCAGTTTGGCGCCTGAGGCCGCGTTCCCTTCAGTCGCGACCCCAGGTTTGCCGTGTGCCCTGATGGGAGCCTTCACGGCGTCTAACGCTGTCATGGTGGCCTTCAGGGGGTTTCGAAGGCCAGGCGCCCGAGGCTTCGAGCGACGGCTGCTGCGACAGTTCTCAGACGCGTTCTTAGCTTGTTGTTTAACCAGGTGGTGTCTGGTGGGGGCCCCGGTTGGTCATGGGTGAGGCCCTTGGTTGATCATTCCTTCTTGCTACAGACGGAAGATCGACCAAGGGCCTCAGTTGATCAGTGTG